>JARCRR010000051.1 GCA_029850565.1 Gallionella sp.
TTGGCAGTGACGGTGGCGGAGCGCGGCATCGGCCGATTGCTGATGTAAGCCATCTCACCCACGCAATCGCCGCTGCCCAGGGCATTGAGCAGGCGATTGCCGCGTGTCACGCTGACGCTACCGTCAATGATGATGTAGAAGGCATCGCCCATCTCGTCTTCACGCATCAGCACGGTCTTGGTCGGTTGCTTCTGCCATTCGCCTACGCGCAATATCTCCCACAGTTCGATGTCGGTGAAATTCTGGAACAGGCTCAATTTGCGCAGCGTGGTGAACTTCTCTGTCTCATTCACTTCCAGGTCGCTTTTTTCGAAATGCCCGAGCGCGGCGAGTTCATTGCCGAAATCGCGCCAAGTGGCGAAGCGTTCCGAGCGCTCTTTCTGTAATGCAAGCATCACGATGCGTTCCAACTGCGGTGGCAAGTCGTTGCGCAGCTTCGTGGGTGCGATAGGCGTCTCGTGCAATATCTGCTGGTACAGATGTGCCAGGTTCTTGGGGCTGTATGGCGAATGGCCGGTGAGCAGGCGATACATCACCACCCCCAAGGAATAGATGTCGGTCTGGTGCGAGACGGCCTCGCCGCGCACCTGCTCCGGAGACATATAGTTGGGAGAGCCGACATTGCTGCCGCGAGACTGATCGCCGTCATTGCGGATGGCTGCTCCCAGGTCGGATATCTTGATCTCGTCGGGGTTGGCCAATAGCAGATTGGCCGGCTTGATGTCGCGGTGGATGACGCCGTTGAATTGAGCGTAATTGAGCGCGCGGCAACATTTGAACAGATACTCCACCACGCGGTCGAGCGGCAAAAGATTGTCCGGGAGGATGTGCTTTTCCAGCGTGCCGCCGGGCACATACTCCATCACGATATAACTCGCCTCCTTGCTGATGACCGCATCATAGGTCGTCACGATGTGGGGATGCGAGAGCTTTCCGGCCAGCGCCACTTCGGTTTCCAGCTGAATGCGGTTCTGCTTGCCGTTCTTGGGGTCGTCGAGGAATTCCTGCTTGATGATCTTGAGTGCGACTTCACGATCGGCGAAGGGGTCGTGCCCCAGATACACCACGCTGGTGGCACCTTGCCCCAACTTTCTAAGCAGACGGTATTTGCCGAGAGAGGATTCTTGGTTCATAGAACAGGATGGTCATATGGCTCAATGGTGAGGCAATTTACACCAAGCCGATAGCGCCGAACAGATATTGCATCTTGGCTTGTTCAGGAATGTGCTTTCGCCGATAATCGCGCAGCGTCGGATGAACGCGGCTCACGCGACCGACATTCCAATCAATGATAGGGTTTTTCCTTGAATATCAATTTCCAACGGGCTGTGGATCGACTGGCCGGTGTGCCCATCTGTGCAGGCTTGTCGCTGCTTGAAAAGTTGCGAGTCGCTTTTGTCGGCGAAACCAAGCGGGAGCAACCCAAGCGCATCCTCATTGTGCTGCTGTCCGAGATGGGCAGTCTGGTGCTGGCGCAACCCATGTTCGCGGAGTTGAAGCGCCGCTATCCGAATGCCGAATTGCATATGCTGATGTTCCGCAAGAACCGCGAGGTGTTGGACTTGTTGGGCGTGATGCCTAAAGAGAATGTCATCACGCTGAACGACAAGGCGCTGGGTGATTTCGCTGCGGACAGTATCAATGCCTTACTCAAGATGCGTTCGCTGGACTTCGATGTGGTCATCGACTGCGAGTTGTTCTCGCGTGCCAGCAGCATTTTCTCCTATCTATCGGGGGCCAAGGTCCACGTGGGGTTCCATCCGCACACGCAGGAAGGGTTGTATCGCGGCACGTTCATGAATCGCAAGGTGATGTACAACCCCTATCGCCATCTGTCGCAACAGTTTCTCACCATGGTGGATGCCATCGAGTCGGATGGTCGTCCCATCGCCAAAGCGGCGGCACACGAGGTGAGTGCGCCGCCGCTGTTGCAGTTCGCCGAGGGCGAGGTGGCTGAGATCACCGCGCAGTTGCATAAGGATTTCCCTGTCATCAAAGACAAGAAGTTGGTGCTGGTCTATCCCGATGGCGGCTTGTTGCCCATCCGTGCGTGGCCACCCGCCTACTACAAACGTTTGTGCGATGAATTATTGAAGGATGGCTACGCGGTGGGACTCATCGGTCTGCCGGAGGCCAAGCCGCTGGCACAGGAAATTGTGGCGCATTGCAAACATGACTTGTGTATCGATCTCGCGGGTTATACCAAGTCGGTGCGCCATCTGTTGGCGGTGTTTCATCGCGCATCGTTGCTGGTGACCAACGATGGCGGGCCGGGGCAGTTCGCTGCGCTCACGCCGTTGCCCACGCTGGTGTTTTTCGGGCCGGAGACGCCTGCCTTGTATAGCCCGCTCGCGCCGAACATCCATTGCCTGTACATCGGTTTGTCGTGCTCCCCGTGCCTCACTGCCTACAATCATCGCAATTCGCCTTGTGATGGCAACAACCAGTGTCTGCAACAGATCACGCCGGAGCAGGTGTTGTTGAAGGCGCGCGCGTTGTTGCAGGGTGCCCACTAGGATGGCGTCCCCTTTCAAGATAAGGATGCGCACGGCTTCGTTGCTGCGCCGTATCTTCTCTAGGCGATTCCTGAAGTTCGGCACCGTTGGCGCATCAGGCACCATCGTGAACATCGGCGTGTTGTATCTGGCGCAGGAGTTCTTGTTCGACACGGTGCAGACCACCGAGATACGCCTCAATCTTTCGTTGGCGTTGGCTATCTTTTTGGCCACGCTCAACAACTTCTTTTGGAACCGCCTGTGGACGTGGGCTGACCGCAAGCAATATCACCATCTGTCCTTGCCTGCGCAGTTCGGGCAATACTCGCTGGCCTGTAGCCTGAGCATCATCTTGCAGATCGTGTTCACCAATCTGCTGGCGCCGCATTTCTACTATCAGATCGCCAATCTCATCGCTATCGGGGTGACCAGTGTGTTGAACTTCCTGCTCAACGACATCTGGACATTCGGGCGCACCAAGCTGTTGTCTGCCTCCAAACAGGATACGCAAGACTGACATGTTGAGCCGTATCGTCGCCACGCCTGTCACCCGATATCTCGTGGCGCTGCTGTTGGCGGTGTTCGTCTATCTCTACGGTCTCGATAGCCGTCATATCCCGCGCAACGGCGATGAAGAGGTGTATGCGCACATCACAAGGTTGACGGCGCAGAGCGGCAACTGGCTTCCCTTGCAGTCCAACTTGGACGGCATGCGCAACACCAAGCCGCCGCTGTTGTTCTGGCAGGGCATCGCTTCGACACATTGGGGTGCGGATTGGGATTGGTGGCATCTGCGCTACCCCAGCGTGATCTACACTTTGCTCACGGCGCTGCTACTCTTCCTGTTGGCGAAAAGGCTTACGGATAAGGTCGAGACGGGATTCGTCGCGGCACTTACCTACCTCGCGTTCTTCAGTACCTATCGTTACGGACGCCCCTTCCTGGTCAATCCGGGTGAGGTGTTCTGGTTGTTCCTGCCGTTCTTCACGCTGCTGTATTGGCGCTCGTTCAGCTTTGCCTCGCGTTTCTGGGTGCCGTTGCTGTTGGGTGTCGAGATCGGCATCGGGTTGCTGTACAAATCATTCGCGCTGCTCGCACCCGTCGGTTTGATTTTGGTTTGGTGGTATCTGCACCAGCGTCGTTATCAATGGCGCGAGTTCTTGTTGCGGGATGCGTTCAAGCCCGTGTTGGCTGGCGGCATCGCGTTGGCTATGTTCACGCTGTGGTTCGCGTTCGACCCCGATCCGCAGGCGGTGTGGCGCGAGTTCGTGATGGGCGAGAACGCGGGCAAGTTCGATGCACGTTCGGGCAGCTATTGGTCGCAACTGCTGTGGGGCGGCAGCAGTGTGTGGGCGCTGGTACTGGGCTATCCGATGAACGCCGGTTTGCTGGCATTCCCCGTGGCGGCCGTGTTCGTGCTGGCCTATCGGCGTCGTTATTATTTAAGTCAGGAAGAACGCTTGGTGTGGATATGGATGGCGGTGTTGTTCGTGGTGTTCGCCATTCCCAGCCAGCGTACCGCGCGCTATCTGCTGGAGGCGATGCCCGGAGTGGCTTTGTTGTGTGCGCTGAATTGGCAGCGTATCCCGCGCTGGGTGTTCGTGGCGACCCTCGTTGCTTGTGGAGCCGCGATGGCACTGTTCGGATGGTTGGCGAACAGTTTGGAGAACGAGGTCGGCGGTTTGTATGGCTTGGGTTATTGGCTGTTGATGGGAGGGACGGTGACCTTGGCTTTGCTGGCGATGTTCAAAAGCGCATGGACGCGCGGTTTGGTCAATGTGGTGGCCTTACTCACTCTGTTGGGGGTGGCGGCTTTCTTGCGCCCATTCGATGGCGCAGTGGGTAGCTACAGTGCGGAGGCCAAGCAGTACGTGCAGGACAAGACGGTGTGGGTGCCATGCAATTTCCGCGCGCACTTCGAAGGCCCGAGCATCATGTTGAAAGGGGCGCAGGTGCATGGCTACCAAGAGAATTGGAATCTGAGCATGGAGCAGATGGTGGAGCGCTATCCGCTGTTCGCGGTACGTTTGCCCTTGCAAGCCAAGCCTTGCGAAGGCTGCGAAATCATCGGTCAGCGCTTGGAGATACGTGGCCGTCACAGCAGCGATGAGTTGCATGCGATGCTCAAGGGTGAGGTGTACCAACATCTGTTCGAGCGCGAGTGGTTACTTGAATCGCCGCACGACAGTCGTCTAAAACAATCGAGCACACAAGAAGAGGGATGTCGCTGATGGGGAAATATCAAAGGCTGGCGCTATTGGCGTTCGTGCTCACTGCCTTCTCGATGGCCTTGTTCAAGGCCTCCGCTTGGCATGTGTCCTATGGTTTCCGTATGCCGCCCGCACCGGAAGTGAAGGCGCCAGAGAAGACGGTGGTGGTGAGGCGGGAGACGGTGCGCAAGAAAGGTCGCCGCCAATCTCAGCGCGTAATGGAGACCATTGTGTCTACTGGCCACATCGATTCCTATTTCGCTTCGAGTAGATTCAATACGCAGACCCATGCCGCCTCCCTGGTCGAACTGAAGGATGGTCGTACGCGCGCGTTCTGGTTCTCCGGTAGTCGCGAAGGGGCATCGGATGTGACCATCAGCAGTGCAGTGTTCGATCCCGCGAAGAACGTCTGGAGCGACGAACAAACAGTGATCGGTCGCGGTGATACGCAGCGCGGTCTGCATC
>JARCRR010000052.1 GCA_029850565.1 Gallionella sp.
GGTATCGCGATGCTGCTGGGATTGTGCGGATTGTGGGCACGACGTCTGTTCGTCGAGCGCATCCGTTATATCTCGACACCATCCGATCATTTGATGCTGGTGCTACTCATCGGCATCGCAGTTTCAGGGCTGATGATGAAGTTCGCCGTCCACACCGATGTGGTCGCGGTGAAAGGTTTCTTTATCGGTTTGATGCATCTCGATGTGTTGAGTCTTCCATCCGATCTGCTGCTGTTTTTACACTTGTCTCTGGTTGTGATGCTCCTGGTCGTGTTTCCCTTCAGCAAACTGCTGCACGCACCAGGGGTCTTTTTCTCGCCGACAAGGAATCAGACCGACAATCCGCGCGACAAGCGCCATCTGAGTGCCTGGGCTGCAAAGCTGGAAGCGGAGAAATAACATGGCAGACATCACAGCACCTGCCTACCGCATCATTCCCATCATTCCCGCACTGAAGCCGGGAGCGATGGAAGGCAAAGGCCCTTTTGTCGCCAGCGACAAGATCAACGAGGCCATCGGCTTTCCCGGACAGTTGGTCGAGGATTGGCACGATCGTGCCATCGCCAAGATGGGCGAGTTGCTGTCCAAATATCGTTCGCTCAAAGTGTACATGGACGCTTGTGTGCACTGCGGCGCATGTTCGGACAAATGCCATTATTTCATCGGCACGCAAGACCCGAAGAATATGCCGGTGGCGCGTCAAGATCTGATGCGCAGCGTGTACCGCCGTTATTTCACCTTGCCCGGCAAACTGTTTCCCAAACTCGTCGGCGCGCGCGATCTGACGCGCGAAGTGCTGGACGAGTGGTTCAACTATTTCAACCAGTGTTCCGAATGCCGCCGTTGCTCGGTGTTCTGCCCCTATGGCATCGACACTGCCGAAGTGACCATGGCGGCACGCGAGATACTGGACTCTGTAGGTTATGGCCAAAAGTATTCCAACGAGATCATCGGCAAGGTACACAAGATTGGCAATAACCTCGGTCTGCCTGCGCCAGCGTTGATCGACACGCTGGAAGGTCTGGAAGAAGATGTGAAAGATGCGACCGGTATCGATGTGCGTTTCCCCATCGATGTGAAGGGCGCGGAAGTATTGCTCATCACCCCGTCCGCCGATTTCTTCGCCGAACCGCATATCGACAGTCTGATCGGTTACGCCAAGGTGTTCCATGCCACCGGCACCAGTTGGACACTGTCCTCGATGTCGTCCGAGGCAGGCAACTTCGGCATGTTCATCGGTAACTATGACCAGTTGCGTGCCATCGCCATGCGCATCCGTCAGGCTGCGCTGGAACTGGGTGTCAAACGCATCGTGGTGGGGGAGTGCGGCCATGCATGGCGCGTGGCGTACAGCTTCTGGAACACCTTGACGGGCGTGGGCGACGGTGCGGATGCCAACGACCGTTTCGCACAGATGTTGCAAAAACAATTGGATCATCGCTACAAACAACCTGCGCATATCTGCGAATTCACCTGGGACATGATCCAGGACGAGCGCCTGAGTTTCGACAAGTCCAAGAACGACAAACACATCATCACTTTCCACGATTCTTGCAACGTTGCGCGCGGTTCGCGCATGGGCGACCACGCGGGCGGTCAGTTCGAGATCCCGCGCAACATCATCAAAGCGTGCGCCAACAACTTCGTCGAGATGGATCCGCGCACCACGCGTGAGCAGACCTTCTGCTGCGGCGGTGGCGGCGGTCTGCTGACAGACGACTTGCTCGATCTGCGCGTCAAAGGCGCACTGCCGCGCATGGAAGTGCTGCAACAGGTAAAGGATGAACACGGCGTCAACTTCATGGCCACGATCTGTGCGATCTGCAAGGCGCAGTTCACCAAAGTCATGCCCATATACGGATTCGACAGGAAGATGGTCGGCGGTGTTCACCAGCTGGTCAGTAATGCAATCATTCTCGGCGATGATAAATAATTCACTGGAGGTAGGACGATATGTCAGCAACAACTGAAACCCCGCAAAAGCTCAATTTCCGCCGTTACAAAGATGGCGATAACAAGGTGCGCCGCTGGAACGAGCAGATCTTCCAGGCGAGTCACACGCATAAATGCCCTACTTACATCCAGTCTACCCCTCCCTGCCAGGGTAGCTGCCCGGCGGGCGAAGATATCCGAGGCTACTTGGCGATCGTGCGCGGTACCGAGAAGCCGCCCGTCGGCGCAGACGGCAAGCCGACCATGCCTTGGCAAGAATATGCATGGCGTCGTTTGACTGAGGCCAATCCCTTCCCGTCGGTGATGGGACGCGTGTGCCCGGCCCCGTGCGAAACGGGTTGCAACCGTAACGAAGTGGAAGACCACGTCGGTATCAACTCGGTCGAGCATTTCCTGGGCGAATACGCCATCGCAAACAATTTGAAATACACCAAGACCGCACCGGCGACAGGCAAGAAAGTCGCGGTGATCGGTGGTGGACCAGCCAGCTTGTCATGCGCGTATCAGTTGACACTGAAAGGCCATGAAGTGACGGTGTTCGATGAACACGAGCATCTCGGCGGCATGATGCGTTATGGCATTCCCGGCTTCCGTACTCCGCGCGATGTATTGGATGCAGAGATCCAGCGCATCCTTGATCTGGGGGTGAAGACACGCCTGAAGACACGCGTCGGCTCCGATGTCACGCTGGAGCAGATTCGCCAGGAGTTCGATGCCGTGTTCCTCGGCATGGGTGCACAAGCTGGTCGAGCCTTGCCGATCGCCGATGCGGAAGCGCCCAACGTCGTTACGGCGACCGCTTTCCTGAAGGCATTCAACGACGGGCGTTTGCAGCACGTGGGCAAGCGTGTGGTCGTGGTGGGTGGGGGCGATACATCCATCGACGTGGCGACGGTCGCGCGTCGCTTGGGTCATATCGCGCACGCCAAGCCTACGGACGCCGAACACGCCATCGCCGGGCGCATGGCACACGATGTGGCGGAGATATCCGCCAAAGAAGGCGCGGAAGTCACGCTGACATCGGTGTTCAACATCGACAAGATGCAGGCCAACAAGCACGAG
>JARCRR010000053.1 GCA_029850565.1 Gallionella sp.
GAGATGGTGATGCCGGGCGACAACGTCTCGATCACCGTGAACCTGATCAACCCGATCGCGATGGAAGAAGGTCTGCGCTTCGCTATCCGCGAAGGCGGTCGTACCGTCGGTGCGGGTGTGGTTGCCAAGATCATCGAGTAATAAGTGACGATGCTGGCGGAGCGAGGTTCGCTCCGCCGTTGTCGTTTGTAGAGGTTAATAGGCCAGTAGCTCAATTGGTAGAGTATCGGTCTCCAAAACCGAGGGTTGGGGGTTCGAGACCCTCCTGGCCTGCCAGTTAAAAAAGTAGAACGGACGTACATGGCTGACAAGATCAAAATACTGGTTGCCCTGCTGCTTATCGCTGCGGGTGTGGTCGGTTACTACGCCTTGAGCGATAGTGCTGCGGTATTGCGTGTCCTGATGGTGTTGTTCGGTGTGCTGGCTGCGGCCGGTGTGTTCTGGACGAGCACGATGGGTAAGCAGTTCTTTGGCTTTGCCAAGGATTCTGTCGCCGAGTCCAAGCGTGTGGTGTGGCCGACTCGTAAAGAGACGATGCAGACCACGGGTGTGGTCGTCTTGTTTGCGGTGGTGATGTCCCTGTTCTTGTGGGCTGTTGACGCGAGTCTGATGGCAGTCGTGAATCTATTGATGGGACGGGGTGACTGATGGCTAAGCGTTGGTATGTGGTGCATACGTACTCGCAGTTCGAGAAGAGCGTACAGCGCGCTTTGCTGGAGCGTATTGAGCGTACCGGGGTGCAAGACCTGTTCGGTCAGATCCTGGTTCCGGTAGAAGAGGTCGTCGAGTTGAAGGCGGGTCAGAAGACCATCAGCGAGCGCAAGTTCTTCCCGGGATATCTCTTGGTCGAGATGGAGATGACCGACGAGACTTGGCACTTGGTGAAGAACACACCCAAGGTCACCGGCTTCCTCGGCGGTTCGGCCATGAAGCCGTCGCCGATCAGTCAAAAAGAAGTCGACAACATCATGCAGCAGATGCAGGCGGGTGTTGAGAAGCCGCGTCCCAAGGTGTTGTTCGAAGTGGGCGAGGCGGTACGCGTCAAAGAAGGTCCCTTTACCGACTTCAACGGTATGGTGGAAGACGTCAATTACGATAAGAGCAAGCTGCGGGTCTCGGTCACCATCTTTGGTCGATCCACACCTGTGGAACTGAATTTCGGGCAAGTCGAAAAAGCCTGATGTTGAGCGCCGGATTTTCCGGCATGGCAAACGGGGAGTGTGTCGGAGCAGTTGCGATATACGTTTAACCCATTAAGTAAGGAGTAGCAACGTGGCAAAGAAGATCATCGGCTTTATCAAGCTGCAAGTGCCTGCGGGCAAAGCAAATCCAAGTCCTCCTATCGGCCCGGCGCTGGGTCAGCGCGGTCTGAACATCATGGAATTCTGCAAGGCGTTCAACGCCCAGACTCAAGGCGTCGAGCCGGGTCTGCCGATTCCGGTGGTGATCACAGCGTTCGCGGACAAGAGCTTCACCTTCGTGATGAAGACGCCTCCGGCGACCATCCTGATCAAGAAGGCTGCCGGCGTGCAAAAAGGCAGCAAGACACCGCATACCGACAAGGTCGGCAAGCTGACCCGCAAGCAAGCGGAAGATATCGCAAAAGCAAAACAACCTGACCTGACAGCGGCCGATCTGGATGCCGCCGTACGCACCATCGCCGGTAGCGCACGCAGCATGGGCATCACAGTGGAAGGGGTTAAATAACATGGCACTCTCTAAACGTTATAAGGCACTCGCTGCCAAGGTAGACCGTAACAAGCTGTACGCGCTGGACGAGGCGTTGAAGCTGGTCAAAGAGACTGCAAAAGCGAAGTTCGATGAGTCCATCGACGTTGCTGTGAATCTGGGTATCGATGCGAAGAAGTCCGATCAATTGGTGCGTGGCTCCGTCGTTCTGCCCAAGGGTACAGGCAAGACCATGCGCGTCGCTGTATTCGCGCAAGGTGCCAAGGCTGAAGAAGCCAAGGCGGCCGGTGCAGACATCGTTGGTTTCGACGATCTGGCTGAAACCATCAAGGCTGGCAAGATGGACTTCGACGTGGTGATCGCCTCTCCTGATGCGATGCGTATCGTTGGTCAATTGGGTCAGATCCTTGGCCCACGCGGTTTGATGCCTAACCCCAAGGTCGGCACGGTGACTGCCGATGTGGCGGGCGCGGTGAAGAACGCCAAGGCCGGTCAAGTGCAATACCGTACCGACAAGAACGGCATCATCCAATGCACCATCGGTCGTGCCTCTTTCGCACCGGAAGCGCTGCGCGAGAACATGCTGGCTTTGATCGATGCGTTGAACAAAGCCAAGCCCGCAACTTCCAAAGGTGTGTACCTGAAGAAGGTGGCGATCTCCAGCACCATGGGTGTCGGTATCCGCGTCGAGCAGGCAAGTTTGGTGGCGTAATGTTTTGAATTTGGCGGCGAAGATTTTTCTTCGCTGCCATTTGTTCTTTGACTGCTGGCGGGATTGGCAGATTATCAAAGACCGTAGGTGTCGAAGGCGCAGTCAGCCGGAGATCTAATCGACGGAAGTTTCGTCGGCCCACGTAGATGGTGTGCCCGCGAGCAGGATGTATGTTTTTCCTGTCTTGAGGACGCGGTCGTTAATCTGGAATGTCACACTTGAGTGGGATATTCCTTAATCAAAATGGAGAAAGACTTTGAGTCTAAATCTGCAAGAAAAGCAAGCGGTCGTCGCTGAAGTCAGTGCCCAAGTGGCACAGGCTCAGACCATCGTATTGGCTGAGTATCGCGGCATCGCCGTTGCTGACATCACCAAATTGCGTGCGAATGCGCGTAACTCCGGTGTCTATGTCCGCGTGTTGAAGAACACGCTGGCACGTCGTGCGGTGCAGGGCACTCCGTTCGAAGCGTTGGCAGATAAGATGGTTGGTCCGTTGGTATACGGTATCAGCGCTGATGCTGTCGCCGCCGCGAAAGTGGTGAACGAATTCGCCAAGACGAACGATAAGCTGGTGATCAAAGCAGGTGCTTACAACGGTAAGGTATTGGATGTGGCAGGTGTCTCGGCACTGGCTAACGTACCGACCAAAGAAGTGCTGCTGGCGCAACTGTGTGGTCTGTTGCAATCGCCCGTTTCCGGTCTGGCGCGCGTACTCGCAGCAGTGGCAGAGAAGCAAGCTGCTACCGCTTAATTTTTTACGAACTCTTAATTCAGGAAGAACAAAATGGCATTTGATAAAGACGCATTTTTGGCATCATTGGACAGTATGTCCGTGTTGGAACTCAACGAGCTGGTGAAGGCGATCGAAGAGAAGTTCGGCGTATCCGCTGCTGCGATGGCCGCTCCTGCTGCTGGCGGCGCTGCTGCCGGTGGCGCTGCTGCCGCTGCTGAGCAAACCGAATTCACCGTGATCTTGAAGTCCGCTGGCGAAGCCAAGGTCAACGTGATCAAGGTGGTTCGTGCGATCACCGGTCTGGGCTTGAAAGAAGCCAAGGACTTGGTCGACGGCGCACCTAAGACAGTGAAAGAAGGCGTGAACAAGGCTGACGCCGACTCCATCGCTAAGCAATTGATCGAAGCTGGCGCAACTGCTGAAATCAAGTAAGCAGTTGTGTGTGTAAAAGGCTGACGGGTTACCCGTCAGCCTTTTGCCGCTTCTGGAATTGAATGTGTTTTGTTGTGGTTGTCGGGATTAGAAAGCAAAGGTTAGCGAACGTTTGAAGCGTTCTTTGCCCCTTGTTGTTTGGTTCTGGTCGGACTGGGATGTTCGACCAAGCTGTAGATATTGATGCCAGTGTTCGTCGCAAGATGAAACCTTGCAAACTTTGTTTTCCAACTGTCGTGGAGATTTTATGAGTTACTCTTTCACCGAAAAAAAACGTATCCGCAAAAGCTTTGCAAAACGCAAAGGCGCTTTGCCCGTACCGTTCTTGTTGTCTACACAGTTGGAGTCGTATAGCGCTTTCCTGCAAGCTTGGAACGTGCCTGAACAACGTAAGAACGAAGGCTTGCAAGCCGCCTTCAATTCGATCTTCCCGATCGAGAGTCATAACAAGTTCGCCCGTTTGGACTTCGTCAGCTATCAACTGGGCATGCCCCCGTTCGATGTGCGCGAGTGCCAACAACGCGGCCTGACCTATGCTTCCCCATTGCGCGCGCGCGTGCGTCTGACCATTCTGGATAAAGAAGCTTCCAAGCCGACAGTCAAGGAAGTGAAAGAGCAGGAAGTCTACATGGGCGAGATCCCATTGATGACCAACACAGGCTCTTTCGTCATCAACGGCACCGAGCGCGTCATCGTGTCTCAGTTGCACCGTTCACCCGGCGTGTTCTTCGAGCATGACCGCGGCAAGACCCACGCCTCCGGCAAGCTGCTGTTCTCCGCTCGCGTGATCCCTTACCGCGGTTCCTGGTTGGACTTCGAATTCGACGCCAAGGACTTCGTGTATTTCCGTATCGACCGTCGCCGCAAGTTGCCGGTGACCATCCTCCTGAAGTCGCTGGGTTATACACCCGAGCAGATCCTGGCGATGTTCTTCCAATTCGACACCTTCCACTTCGGTAAGAAGGGCATCCAGTTCGAAGTGGTCGCAGAGCGTCTGCGTGGTGAGATCGCACGCTTCGACATCGAAGCCAAGGGCAAACTCATCGTCGCTAAGGATAAGCGCATCACTGTGCGTCACATCCGCGAGATGCAGGAAGCGGGCCTGGACAAACTGACCGTTGCCGAAGATTTCTTGATGGGCCGTGTATTGGCACAGAACATCGTGGACAAAGACAGCGGCGAAATCATCGCCAATGCCAACGACGAAATCACTGAGACCTTGTTGGGCCAGTTGCAAGCAGCGGGCATCACCAAGATCAGCACCCTGTACACCAATGAATTGGATCAAGGCGCTTTCATCTCGCAAACATTGCGCACCGATGAAACGACTGACCAATGGACTGCGCGCGTGGCTATTTATCGCATGATGCGTCCCGGCGAGCCTCCTACCGAAGATGCGGTCGAAGCCTTGTTCGGCGGTCTGTTCTTCAGCGAAGAGCGTTATGACCTGTCCAGCGTGGGTCGTATGAAGTTCAACCGTCGTATCGGTCGTCCGGAGTTGACCGGTGCGGTCACCCTGTCCAACGAAGACATCGTGGAAGTCGTGAAGATATTGGTCGAGTTGCGTAATGGCCGCGGCGAGATCGACGACATTGATCACTTGGGTAACCGCCGTGTGCGTGCCGTGGGCGAACTGGCAGAGAACCAGTTCCGCGTCGGTCTCGCTCGCGTCGAGCGCGCCGTGAAGGAACGCCTCGGCCAAGCCGAAGCAGACAACCTGATGCCGCATGATCTGATCAATGCCAAACCGATCTCGGCTGCAGTGAAGGAGTTCTTCGGTTCTTCCCAGTTGTCGCAGTTTATGGACCAGACCAACCCGTTGGCAGAAGTGACGCACAAGCGTCGTATCTCCGCACTGGGTCCGGGCGGTCTGACACGCGAACGCGCAGGCTTCGAAGTGCGCGACGTGCATCCGACTCACTACGGTCGCGTATGTCCTATCGAGACACCGGAAGGTCCGAACATCGGCCTGATCAACTCCTTGGCTCTGTACGCACGTACCAACGAATACGGTTTCATCGAGACCCCTTATCGTAAAGTCTCCAAGAGCCGCGCGACTGATGACGTGAGTTACCTGTCGGCGATCGAGGAAGGCAACTTCACCATCGCCCAGGCGAACGCTGAATTGGACAAGAAGGGCCACTTCACCAACGACATCGTGTCTGCACGTCAGCACAACGAGTTCGTATTGGCCGAACCGGAAAACATCGAATACATGGACGTGGCACCTGCGCAGGTCGTGTCCGTCGCTGCATCGCTCATCCCGTTCTTGGAACACGATGACGCGAACCGTGCGTTGATGGGGGCCAACATGTCGCGTCAAGCTGTGCCCGTGTTGCGTGCCGAAAAGCCGCTGGTGGGTACTGGCATCGAGCGCACCGTTGCGGTCGACTCCGGTACGGCAGTGCAAGCATGGCGCGGTGGTCGTGTCGATTACGTCGACTCCGCGCGTATCGTGGTGCGTGTGAACGACGACGAGACCGTGGCCGGCGAAGTCGGTGTGGACATCTACAACCTGACCAAGTACACCCGTTCCAACCAGAACACCAACATCAACCAGCGTCCGCTGGTGCGTATCGGCGACGTGATCGCTCGCGGCGACGTGGTGGCTGACGGTGCATCGACCGATATGGGCGAATTGGCATTGGGCCAGAACATGATGATCGCGTTCATGCCTTGGAACGGTTACAACTTCGAAGACTCGATCATGATCTCCGAGCGCGTGGTGGCGGAAGACCGTTTCACATCGATCCATATCGAAGAGCTGACGGTCATGGCACGTGATACCAAACTGGGTACGGAAGAAATCACGCGTGACATTCCCAACCTGTCCGAAGCGCAGATGGCGCGTCTGGACGAGTGCGGCATCGTGCACATCGGCGCGGAAGTCGGTGTGGGCGACGTGCTGGTCGGCAAGGTCACTCCCAAGGGCGAGACTCAACTGACACCGGAAGAGAAGTTGTTGCGCGCGATCTTCGGCGAGAAGGCTTCCGACGTGAAGGATACTTCGCTGCGCGTGAAAGCCGGTATCTCCGGTACCGTCATCGACGTGCAAGTGTTCACCCGCGAAGGTCTGCAACGCGACAAACGTGCGCAACAAATCATCGACGACGAACTGTCTCGCTACAAGAAAGACTTGGCCGACCAGATGCGTATCGTCGAAGTGGATGCGTTCTCTCGTTTGGAAAAGATGTTGCACAACAAGGTGGCCAACGGCGGTCCCAAGAAGCTGGCCAAGGGCACCAAGTTGAACAAGGAATATCTGCACAGCGTCGAGCACCATCAATGGTTCGACATCCGCGTGGCTGACGATGAAGTCGCCGCACAGATGGAGCAGATCAAAGAAGGTCTGGCGCAGAAGCGTGTGGAATTCGACGCTGCGTTCGAGTTGAAGAAGAAAAAGCTGACACAAGGCGACGAGTTGCAAGCCGGTGTACAGAAGATGGTCAAGGTGTACGTGGCGGTGAAGCGCCGTTTGCAACCCGGTGACAAGATGGCCGGTCGTCACGGTAACAAGGGTGTGGTCTCGCGCATCGTTCCGGTGGAAGACATGCCGCACATGGCGGATGGCTCGCCAGTGGATATCGTGCTGAACCCGTTGGGCGTTCCGTCGCGTATGAACATCGGTCAGGTGCTGGAAGTGCATCTGGGCTGGGCGGCCAAAGGCTTGGGCAAGAAGATCGCCAAGATGTTGGAAGAACAAGCCAAGATCGCCGACGTGCGCAAGTTCCTGGGCAAGATATACAAGGGCGAACAAGCCGAAGAGATCGCCACGTTCACCGATGAAGAAGTGATCGAGATGAGTCGTAACTTGCGTGATGGTGTCCCTTTTGCAACCCCGGTATTCGACGGCGCGAGCGAAGAGGAAATCAAAGAGTTGTTGGCACTGGCCGACCTCCCTACATCAGGCCAGATCCAGTTGTACGACGGACGTACCGGCGATGCCTTCGATCGCAAGGTCACCATCGGCTACATGCACGTGCTGAAACTGCACCACTTGGTCGACGACAAGATGCACGCACGTTCGACTGGTCCGTACAGCCTGGTCACTCAGCAACCATTGGGTGGTAAGGCACAGTTCGGTGGTCAGCGCTTCGGTGAGATGGAAGTCTGGGCACTGGAAGCCTACGGTGCGGCTTACATCCTGCAAGAGATGTTGACTGTGAAGTCGGACGACGTGAACGGCCGTACCAAGGTGTACGAGAACATCGTCAAGGGCGATCACAAGATCGACGCGGGCATGCCTGAGTCGTTCAACGTGTTGACCAAAGAGATCCGTTCTCTGGGTATCGACATCGATCTGGAACGTCACTAAGACTGCCGCGCACAAAGCTAAACAAGGAGCTACCACATGAAATCAATTTTGGATCTGTTCAAGCAAGTCACGCAAAAGGAAGAGTTCGACGCGATCAAGATCGGTCTGGCCTCTCCCGAGAAGATCCGTTCGTGGTCTTACGGCGAAGTGAAGAAGCCGGAGACCATCAACTACCGTACCTTCAAACCGGAGCGCGACGGTCTGTTCTGCGCCAAGATCTTCGGTCCGGTGAAGGACTATGAATGCTTGTGCGGCAAGTACAAACGCCTGAAACATCGCGGCGTGATCTGCGAGAAGTGCGGCGTCGAAGTCACTTTGTCCAAGGTGCGTCGCGAGCGCATGGGCCACATCGAGCTGGCATCCCCCGTCGCCCACATCTGGTTCCTGAAGTCGTTGCCATCTCGTCTGGGTATGGTGTTGGACATGACGCTGCGTGACATCGAACGCGTGTTGTACTTCGAAGCCTACGTGGTCACCGAGCCAGGCATGACACCGCTGAACCGCGGTCAGTTGTTGTCGGAAGACGATTACATCGCCAAGATCGAAGAGTATGGCGATGAATTCACGGCATTCATGGGGGCAGAAGGTATCCGTGCTTTGCTGCGCGCGCTGGACGTGCCGGCTGAAGTCGAGAAACTGCGCGCCGAACTGGAAGCGACCAGCTCCGAGACCAAGATCAAGAAATACGCAAAACGCCTGAAAGTGTTGGAAGCGTTCATGCAGTCCGGCATCAAGCCTGACTGGATGGTGATGGAAGTGTTGCCGGTGTTGCCACCGGAGTTGCGTCCATTGGTACCGTTGGATGGTGGTCGTTTCGCCACATCCGACCTGAACGATCTGTATCGTCGCGTCATCAACCGTAACAATCGTCTGCGTCGCCTGTTGGAACTGAAGGCACCGGACATCATCGTGCGCAACGAAAAACGCATGTTGCAAGAGTCAGTGGACTCGCTGCTGGACAACGGCCGTCGCGGCAAGGCGATGACGGGTGCCAACAAGCGTCCGCTGAAGTCGCTGGCTGACATGATCAAGGGCAAGGGCGGTCGTTTCCGTCAGAACTTGCTGGGTAAGCGCGTGGACTACTCCGGTCGTTCCGTGATCGTGGTGGGCCCGCAACTGAAATTGCATCAATGCGGTCTGCCCAAGAAGATGGCGCTGGAACTGTTCAAGCCGTTCATCTTTGAGCGTCTGGAAAAGATGGGTCTGGCGACTACGATCAAGGCTGGCAAGCGCATGGTCGAGGCCGAAGAGCCTATCGTGTGGGACATTCTGGAAGAAGTCATCCGCGAACATCCGGTGATGCTGAACCGTGCGCCAACGCTGCACCGTCTGGGTATCCAAGCGTTCGAGCCTATCCTCATCGAAGGTAAGGCGATCCAATTGCATCCGCTGGTCTGCTCGGCATTCAACGCCGACTTCGACGGTGACCAAATGGCCGTGCACGTTCCGTTGTCGCTGGAAGCGCAGATGGAAGCCCGTACATTGATGCTGGCATCCAACAACGTGTTGTCGCCCGCCAACGGCGAGCCGATCATCGTTCCGTCGCAGGATATCGTGTTGGGTCTGTACTACATGACTCGTGCGAAAGAAGCGGCACTGGGCGAAGGCTCTATGTTCGCCGACGTGTCCGAAGTATTGCGTGCCTATCGTTCGCAACAAGTCGATCTGCAAGCCAAGGTTCTGGTACGTATCAAGGAAGTGGTCACCAACGAAGCGGGTGAGAAGGAAGACAAGTTCACGCGCTACGAGACCACTGTCGGTCGCGCCATCTTGTCCGAACTGTTGCCGGCCAATCTGCCGTTCAGCTTCGTCAACAAGGCGCTCAAGAAGAAAGAGATCTCGCGCCTCATCAACGCCAGCTTCCGTCGTTGCGGTCTGCGCGACACGGTCATCATGGCCGACCAGTTGATGTACACCGGTTTTGCTTACGCGACCCGCGCGGGTATCTCTATCTGTGTGGACGATATGCTGGTTCCGCAACAGAAGAACGAGTTGATCGGTGCAGCGGAGAAAGAAGTGCACGAGATCCAGACTCAATACACCTCCGGCTTGGTGACCCAAGGCGAGCGCTACAACAAGGTGGTGGATATCTGGGGCCGTACCGGTGACCAGGTGGCCAAGGCGATGATGGATCAATTGGGCGTCGAGCCTGTTATCGATCGCCTGACCGGTGAAGCTAAACTGGATAAAAAGGGCAATGCGATTACGCAAGAGTCGTTCAACTCCATCTATATGATGGCCGACTCCGGTGCGCGTGGTTCTGCTGCTCAGATCCGTCAGTTGTCCGGTATGCGCGGTCTGATGGCGAAGCCGGATGGTTCCATCATCGAGACACCGATCACCGCGAACTTCCGCGAAGGCTTGAACATGTTGCAGTACTTCATCTCCACCCACGGTGCGCGTAAAGGTCTGGCGGATACAGCGTTGAAGACGGCAAACTCCGGTTACCTGACACGTCGTTTGGTCGATGTGACGCAAGACTTGGTGGTCATTGAAGACGATTGCGGTACTAGCAACGGCCGTTCCATGAAGGCGCTGGTCGAAGGCGGTGAAGTGATCGAAGCTTTGCGCGAGCGTATCTTGGGTCGTGTGGTCGCGGCCGATGTGGTCAATCCCGAGACAGGCGAGACGGTGTACGAAGCCAATACCTTGCTCAACGAAGACAAGGTCGAGCTTATCGAGTCTTTGGGTATCGATGAGGTGCGCGTGCGCACACCGCTGACTTGCGACACACGCTACGGTCTGTGCGCCAAGTGCTACGGTCGCGACTTGGGCCGTGGTGGCCTGATCAACGTGGGTGAGGCAGTGGGGGTCATCGCTGCACAATCCATCGGTGAGCCGGGTACTCAGTTGACTATGCGTACGTTCCACATCGGTGGTGCAGCCTCGCGTACCGTGGTGGCAAGCCAAGTGGAAAGCAAGTCGAACGGTCTTATCAAGTACAGCCCGAACATGCGTACCGTCACGACGGCGCGCGGTGAGTTGGTGGTTGTGGCGCGTTCCGGCGAGATCATGGTTACGGACGATCACGGTCGCGAGCGCGAGCGTCACAAGGTGCCTTACGGTGCCAACCTGACTGCACGTGAAGGCGCGAGCGTCAAGGCTGGTGTTGTGTTGGCGACTTGGGATCCGCATACACGTCCTATCGTCACCGAGTATGCGGGTAAGGTGCGCTTCGAGAACATCGAAGAAGGCTCTACTGTCGCTAAACAGATCGACGAAGTCACGGGTCTGTCAACCTTGGTCGTCATCGATCCGAAGCGTGCGACTTCCGGCAAGGGTGTCCGTCCGCTGGTTCGTCTGTTGGACGACAAGGGGCATGAGATCAAGATCGCAGGTACCGATACTGCTATCTCGGTGACTTTCCAGGTTGGCTCCATCATCACGGTGGAAGACGGTCAGCAAGTGGGTGTGGGTGACGTGCTGGCACGTATCCCGCAAGAAAGTTCGAAGACGCGTGACATCACCGGCGGTCTGCCGCGTGTCGCTGAATTGTTCGAAGCGCGTTCGCCGAAAGACGCAGGTATGTTGGCCGAGGTCACCGGTACTGCATCGTTCGGTAAAGAGACCAAGGGTAAACAACGTCTGGTCATCACCGACACTTCCGGTGAAGCGCATGAGTTCCTGATCACCAAGGACAAGCATGTTTTGGTGCACGACGGTCAAGTCGTGAACCAGGGCGAGATGATTGTAGATGGTCCGGCCGATCCGCATGACATCCTGCGTCTGCTGGGTATCGAGGCGTTGGCGCGTTACATCACTGACGAAGTGCAGGACGTGTACCGTTTGCAAGGCGTGAAGATCAACGACAAGCACATCGAGGTCATTGTGCGTCAGATGTTGCGCCGTGTGGCGATCGTTGATGCTGGCGATACCAACTTCATTCCGAAGGAGCAGGTCGAGCGTGCCGAGTTGTTGCAAGAGAACGAGCGCGTCGTCGCCTTGGGCAAACAGCCGGCGACTTTCCAATACATGTTGCTGGGTATCACCAAGGCTTCTCTGTCGACCGATTCCTTCATTTCGGCGGCGTCTTTCCAAGAGACGACACGCGTGCTGACCGAAGCGGCCATCATGGGCAAGAAGGACGAGTTGCGCGGCCTGAAGGAGAACGTCATCGTCGGTCGTCTGATCCCGGCAGGTACTGGATTGGCCTATCACGTCCTGCGTCGCAAGCAGCGTTTGGGCTTGGATGTGGCGGTAAACTCGGGTTTGGCCGATGCGGAAAGCACGACAGAAGCCCAAGAAGGCGTCTAGTTGTCTTGACAGGCATGGGCTACGTCAATAGAATGCGCGGTCTTTTTAGTCCGCGCATTTCTGTTCATCGTAGTCAAGATGCCGGTTTTGAGCAGTTTTTATGTTGAAAAGTAACGTTTAAATAACCAAGTTTTCAGGAAGCGAAGAGAAAATAATGCCAACCATCAACCAGTTAGTGCGCAAGTCTCGTACGTCGGAAGTCATCAAGAGCAAAGTACCAGCGCTTGCAGGAAGTCCGCAAAAGCGCGGAGTTTGTACTCGTGTCTACACCACGA
Source organism: Gallionella sp. (assembly GCA_029850565.1). GTDB lineage: Bacteria > Pseudomonadota > Gammaproteobacteria > Burkholderiales > Gallionellaceae > Sideroxyarcus. Next base: position 12,411 of record JARCRR010000053.1, read on the forward strand.
CACCGAAAAAGCCGAACTCGGCCTTGCGTAAGGTCGCCAAAGTGCGCCTGACTAACGGGTTCGAAGTCATTTCCTACATCGGCGGCGAAGGTCACAACCTGCAAGAGCACAGCGTGGTCTTGTTGCGCGGTGGTCGTGTGAAGGACTTGCCGGGCGTGCGTTACCACATGGTGCGCGGCAGCTTGGATACGGCTGGTGTGAAAGATCGTAAGCAGTCTCGCTCCAAGTACGGTGCGAAGCGCCCGAAAAAAGCGTAATTCCGAATTACAGATATAACTGAGGTATAGATATGCCAAGACGCAGAGAAGTCCCCAAACGCGAAGTCCTTCCCGATCCCAAATTCGGTAACCAAGATCTTTCCAAATTCGTCAACGTGTTGATGACAGCGGGTAAGAAGTCGGTTGCGGAGCGCATCCTGTACGGCGCTTTGGAACAAGTTGCCAAGAAGAGCGGAAAAGATCCGATCGAGGTGTTCAATCTGGCATTGAACAATGCCAAGCCTCAGGTCGAAGTGAAGAGCCGTCGCGTCGGTGGTGCCAACTATCAGGTGCCTGTCGAGGTGCGTCCTTCCCGTCGTATGGCTTTGGCGATGCGTTGGTTGAAAGAGTTTGCGCGCAAGCGTGGTGAGAAGTCCATGGGTATGCGCTTGGCGGGCGAGTTGATCGACGCATCCGAAGGTCGCGGTGGTGCAGTCAAGAAGCGTGAGGAAGTTCACCGTATGGCTGACGCTAACAAGGCGTTCTCGCATTTCCGTTTCTAATAAGAATATTCATTTAGGTAATTTATCGTGGCACGCAAAACACCAATCGAACGCTATCGCAACATCGGCATCAGTGCGCACATTGATGCGGGTAAGACAACGACAACCGAGCGCATCCTGTTCTACACGGGTGTGAGCCATAAGATCGGTGAGGTGCATGACGGTGCGGCCACGATGGACTGGATGGAGCAAGAGCAGGAGCGTGGTATCACCATCACCTCCGCTGCGACGACTTGTTTCTGGAAGGGGATGGACAATTCCTATCCAGAGCATCGTTTCAACATCATCGACACTCCTGGACACGTTGACTTCACCATCGAAGTCGAGCGCTCTATGCGCGTGCTGGATGGCGCTTGCATGGTGTATTGCGCGGTTGGTGGCGTGCAGCCTCAGTCCGAGACTGTTTGGCGTCAGGCTAACAAGTACAAGGTTCCTCGTTTGGCGTTCGTCAACAAGATGGACCGTACGGGTGCGAACTTTTTCAAGGTCGTGGATCAGATGCAAGTGCGTCTGCGCGCGACACCTGTTCCTCTGGTCATCCCCATCGGCGCTGAAGAGAACTTCGTGGGCGTCGTCGATCTGATCAAGATGAAGGCGATCTACTGGGATGAGGCTTCTCAGGGTATGAAGTTCGATTACCGCGAGATCCCGGCCGAGTTGTTGGCAAGCGCAAAAGAATGGCGCGCAAAGATGGTCGAATCCGCGGCTGAAGCTTCGGAAGATCTGATGAATCAATATCTGGAGAATGGTGAGCTGACCGAAGAGCAGATCATTCTGGGTATCCGCACGCGTACTATCGCTTGTGAGATCCAGCCGATGTTGTGTGGTTCTGCGTTCAAGAACAAAGGCGTTCAGCGTATGTTGGATGCGGTCATCATGTTCTTGCCATCACCGATCGATATTCCTGATGTGACTGGCGAAACGGAAGAGGGTGAGCACATCACGCGTAAAGCTGACGATGGCGAGAGTTTTTCTGCGCTGGCGTTCAAGCTGATGACAGACCCATTTGTTGGGCAATTGACCTTTGTGCGTGTTTATTCCGGCGTGTTGAAAAAAGGCGATACGGTTTACAACCCTATCCGTGGTAAGAAAGAGCGTATTGGTCGTATCGTGCAGATGCATGCGAACGATCGTATGGAGGTGGATGAGATTCTGGCGGGCGACATCGCTGCGTGTATCGGTTTGAAAGATGTGACCACTGGTGAATCGCTGTGTGATGTGAACAAGCCCATCATCCTCGAGCGCATGGTATTCCCTGAGCCGGTCATCCACGTCGCGGTCGAGCCCAAGACAAAGGTCGACCAAGAGAAGATGGGTATCGCGCTGGGACGTTTGGCTGCTGAAGATCCTTCTTTCCGAGTGCGTACCGATGAAGAATCTGGTCAGACCATCATGTCTGGTATGGGTGAGTTGCACCTTGAGATTTTGGTTGACCGCATGAAGCGCGAATTTGGTGTGGAAGCGAACGTGGGTGCGCCTCAAGTGGCGTATCGCGAAGCGATCCGTAAGTCTGTCGAGGTGGAAGGTAAGTACGCCAAGCAGACCGGTGGTCGTGGTCAGTTCGGTCACGTGTGGATCAAGATGGAGCCGAACGAGACGGGTAAGGGTTTCGAGTTCGTCGATGCTATCAAGGGTGGTACGGTTCCTCGTGAGTTCATCCCTGCGGTTGAAAAGGGTCTGCGTGAGACATTGCCAAGCGGTGTATTGGCGGGCTTCCCGGTTGTGGATGTCAAAGTGACCTTGTTTGATGGTTCTTACCATGACGTGGACTCCAACGAGAACGCCTTTAAGATGGCTGCTTCGATGGCCTTCAAGGATGGTATGCGCAAGGCGAGTCCGGTCCTGTTGGAGCCGATGATGTCCGTCGAGGTGGAGACGCCAGAAGACTACACCGGTACGGTGATGGGTGACTTGTCGTCGCGCCGCGGTATGGTGCAGGGTATGGATGATATGGCGGGCGGTGGTAAGACGGTGAAGGCTGAAGTGCCTTTGTCCGAGATGTTTGGTTACTCCACTGCGTTGCGTTCGGCGACTCAAGGGCGTGCGACCTATACCATGGAATTCAAGCATTACACCGAAGCACCCAAGAGCGTCGCTGAAGCGATCATGAGTAACAAGAAATAATCAACGAATTTAAGACTAGTCGGAGAAATAAATCATGGCAAAGAGCAAATTTGAACGTAGCAAACCGCACGTAAACGTAGGCACGATTGGTCACGTTGACCACGGCAAGACCACCCTGACCGCGGCGATCACCATGGTGTTGTCGAAGAAATTCGGCGGCGAAGCCAA
>JARCRR010000054.1 GCA_029850565.1 Gallionella sp.
ATACTTGTCACGAAGAGCTTTGAAGTATTCATGACTCTTCTGAAGATCCTCAGGGAGCGAGGAAATCCAATCAAAAGGGATTCCTTCCCGCGCCCCGCTATTGAGCGTGCGCCCATATCTCACAACTGCGGCGAACATCAAGTCTCCCAGGGTTTGTATTTCCTCCCACCAAGCTAGGCCGTTCGTCTCGGTCGGTTGAGGCAGGTTCTTTGTTACCTGCTCACACCGACCACAGATTCGCAGGACCGCCTCTAGGTCCGAATCAACTCCGGAGAGGTCGGACAGTCGTTGAGCCTCGGGAAGCGAGAAGTCATAACGAGCGGGGATGTGCCAAGAGTTCATGCTCAGATGGCTAACGTTTGAGGTAAGGGGCGCGCCGCTTGCGGCGCGTCCCGTGGAGGCCGAAGGCCGGAGCGAACTTGACCGATGGGTTAGGGTGCTTTTCCATGCTTGACCCAAAAGTACAAATACGCGACCACGGCCAGACTAAAGGATGCAGGCCCAGTGAAAAAGATACCAGCAAACCCACACTGTGCACCACTTTGCGGAGAGCAGAAACCCCCGATACCCATTGCCGCGCCAAACCACCCGGCAACTAGACCGACAACCAAAACGCCAAATGAAAACAGAATAACTGAGCGGCGTTTACCTTCCGGCGCGCCTTGGAACTTGAGGTAAACAACGATAGCCGCCGCTAAGGCAATGAGCGGTGAGAGCATTGCGGAATAAACAAGAATCGCGGCTAAGGCTTCCATTGCACCCTAACGTGGAGCTAACCGGCCTGCGCGGCTTTTCGCGCAGGTCCGGTTGAGCGTAGTGTTATGTCTCCGGCAAACTCTCGCTTCTTCCTAAGCAACTGTAACTTTTGAGCAAGCGTAAATTGCGAAGCTGTGGCCAATTGCTCCTTAACTTGGCACAAAAGAGGCCAGTAGTCGCGATGAAATGCTTTTTCCGGAGACTCGACTAACGCCTCGACGATAAGACAGAGACCTTCGCAACCCTTCTTTAGAAGGTCGAGTTTCACCAAATCAAGATTTGCAAGCGAAACAGTTAAGTCAGGGTTCTGTGCCGTGTTCTTGCTGTTAAGCGCAACTTGCCACTGGCCGTGTGCCACTTTGTTACGAAGTTGGCTCGGCGTTTCAATGTAGGTTTTGATAAGGCGGTTGAGTTCTTGTTTTACGTTTGGAACGTAGTTTCCGTTTCTCGATTGAATTTTTCGCAGCGCAAGTGCAACACATTTTTCCCATGCGGTAACAATGCTGCCACGTTCCCCTGCCGCCTTGATTTGACGAATTTCGTCTAGCTCAAAGCAATGCGGTGTGTGGATTAGTTTGGAGAACGCAGCCTCGGACCAAGCGCAGTAAGTTAGAGCCAAGACCTTTGTCTGTAGCTCAACAGATGCCTTGTTGTTCGCTAGGAGGTCGCGGTGAATTCCGCGTTTGATGTGCTTCCAGCCCTGCTCGAGAACTCTTAGGTTCTCTGTCTGGGCTTGGAATACTTCGAGTTGTTGCTTTCTGTCCATGTCGTTCCATGCAGGTAAAGAACACTATCGTTTCAAATGCTCTTTACCTGCCCGGAATCGAACCGGGAACCCGTGGATTGCTCCACAGTGCCATACCATATTCGGCCACAGATCCAAGTGCATTGTAATTGCCATCTATGCGCGCAGCAAGTGATGAGACATAACAGTTATTGTAGAGACCCATGGGTCCGGACATTTTTTAATATAGAGACAGGCATTCATAACCCCTATGATGCTGATTTTTATGTAAATATTCAAACTTTCGTCTCTTTATTACATTATGCAAAAGGAGACGCATAGCCCAGAAAGGATTGAACCACATTTCCTTGCCTTAGCACATATGCCGAAATATCTAGATACTTCGGCATAGCCGCGAAAATTCGTTACCGTATTCAACGCATCAGCATTATTCTTCAATTTTTTCTCAACCACTAGGAGTTAGCATTATGGGGTCACCCCGCCTCTCCCCGCCTGCTTGAGCAGGTTTCCATCGTTTGCCGACGCCGCCATTTCAGTCCTCGCACTGAAGATAGCTACCGCTATTGGATTCGGCAGTTCATCTATTTCCACAACAAGCGCCATCCCAATACTATGGAAGGTCCCGAAGTTGAAGCCTTTCTGAATCATCTGGCAACCGAAAAGCGGCTATCTGCCTCCTCTCAGACTCAAGCTCTCAATGCCTTGGTTCCTCTTAATGGTCGATACCATAGCCTGCTTTGGCCGATGACTAGACTTACCACTAAGCCGACAAACCCAAGACAATTGAAAGAAGTACAGTGATCATCAACCATTTCACGATGCTCCCGCCTAACTCTGCGCATCCTTCAGCCACTGAGTCATCCTCTCCACACTCGACATCAGTTTTACCGCAGTAATCGGCATATCCAAACGTTCTTCAAGCTTGGAAAGCATCAAGTCGCGTGGAGCGTCCAATAGCAGGAATGGCGTCAATCCCGCAGCACAGCGAATCTTAGCGAGTTCTTGCTGACTTGGCTTAATCCCCATAATGATCAGATCCAGACAGGCTCCCAGACACTCTTCAATCGCCTGCTCAATCGAGCGCACAACCTTCACCTCATAAGTACGGCCGAGCGTTGTCAAAATCGCGTCGGCCATCAGCGCTTCCTGCTCAATCAGCAGAATCGAGTGTGGTTGTGTACGAATTTGTTGAGTGGACATGAGGAAAGCATATTGCGAATATCTGGGTAGAACAATATGTCTGAGGGACTAGCCTAGATATATATCCATACCCTACAAAGTCGATGGCTCCGCATGACTAAAATGCGCATAACCAAGAATAG
>JARCRR010000055.1 GCA_029850565.1 Gallionella sp.
TTCATCTTGTTGATGGTCTCGATCATGTGCACCGGGATACGGATGGTGCGCGCCTGGTCGGCGATGGAGCGGGTGATGGCCTGGCGGATCCACCATGTGGCGTAGGTCGAGAATTTGTAACCGCGGCGGTATTCGAATTTATCCACGGCCTTCATCAAACCGATGTTGCCTTCCTGGATGAGGTCGAGGAACTGCAAGCCACGGTTGGTGTATTTCTTGGCGATGGAGATGACCAGACGCAGGTTGGCCTCGATCATGTCGCGTTTCGCACGGCGCGCTTTCGCTTCGCCGTTGGTCATCTGTTTGTTGATGTCCTTCAGGTCGAGGATGGGGATGCCCACGCGTTGTTGCAGGGCGAACATCTTCTTCTGTTGATCGACGATGGCGTGTTGATGGCGCGCCAGTGGTTCGCTGTACGGCTTCTTGGCGGCGATCTCGTGCTTGACCCAATCCAGATTCTGTTCGTTCTGTGGGAATACTTTGATGAAGTGCGGACGCGGCATGTGCGCTTTGGTGACGCACAGGTCCTGAATGGTGCGTTCGCATCCGCGCACTTCTTCCACCAGTCCGCGCATGGTGTCGCACAGGGCATCCACTTGCTTGGCGGCGAAGCGGAATTGCATCAGTTCGTCGGAGATCTGCTGTTGCAGTTTGTCGTATTGCTTGCTGCGGTAGCCGTGTTTCTCATAGGCTTTGCCCAACTTGGCGAACAGATCGCCGATGAGATCGAAGCGTGCCAGCGCGTCTTCTTTCAGTTGTGCCAAGTTGGCGGCGGCGGCAGCAGCGGTGGCTTCTTCGTCTTCTTCCTCGTCGTCCGCGACATCGGCTTCTTCATCTTCGGTATCTTCGTCGTCGTCCGCACCGATCTGCGCTTCGTCTTCGCTATCCACGAAGCCATCGATCACTTCGTCGATCTTGATCTGGTCGGTGCGCACCTTCTCTGCCAGCACCAAGATCTCGGCGATGGTGGCCGGGCAGGCGGAGATCGCCATGATCATGTGTTTCAGACCGTCTTCGATACGCTTGGCGATCTCGATCTCGTCCTGACGTGTGAGCAGATTGACCACGCCCATCTCGCGCATGTACATACGCACGGGGTCGGTGGTGCGGCCAAATTCGGATTCGACGGTGGAGATGGCGGCTTCGGCTTCTTCGGCTGCGTCTTCGTCGGCGACGGCAGGTGCGGTCTCGGTGAGGCCCAAGGTGTCTTGCTCGGGGGCGACGTCACATACGGTGATGCCCATGTCGTTGATCATGCTGACCACGCCTTCGACCTGCTCGACTTCGAGCATCTCCGGCAGATGGTCATTGATCTCGGCATAGGTCAGGTAGCCACGCTCCTTACCCAGCAGGATCAGCGCTTTCAAACGCGTGCGGCGCGCTTCGATGTCCTGTGATGGGTCAGCGGCGGCGACTGCGGCGGCAGCGTCGGCCTTGTCTTTGGCTTTTTCTTTTGCTGTCTGCTTCGCGGCTGGCTTCACAGCAGGCTTGTCCGGCGCAGGAACTGCCTTCACAGGCGTCTCTTTCTCGGCGATCGCTTTTGCTTTGCTTGTTTTGGTCGCCGCTGCGGCAGGTTTTGCTGGAGCGGTCTTCTTTGTTTGTTTCGGAGTCGCCATTTTGTGGATTTCCAAAGTTGATTCGTATTCGATTACATGGGGCGGCCAAAAAAGAAAGGCTGCCGAAAAGGGTCGCGGATTATACCCGATTCTTAAAATCTTTCCGAGGCTTAGCTACTTTTTGCCGAGTTGGAGCAACTGCAAATAACGTGCCTGCTCGTCTTTGCTCAGGCTCGAAAGGCCCCCTGCACCGCTGCGCATCTTGGCATTCAAAGTCTCCAGCTCGGCCTCCATCACATCACGGCGCAGCTTTTGCAGCGTTCCGGCGAACTCGGCATCCACATCGAAGTCCTCGCCCCACTGCATCACCTCGGCTTGCGCGGCAGCGAACGCGGCTTCGTGTGTGGTGCCTTGAAAGTGCTGGATCAGTGCGGCGGTACTGGTCTCGTCCGCCGATTCGTTCAGCCAGTCGGTGAGCGCGACGATGGCCGCGTTGTCCGCGCCTTCACCCTGCCAGTCCTTGGGCAGCTCACGCGCCAGATCAGGTTTCATCACCAGACAACGCAACAAGGTGCGCATGCCCGAAGGTGCGGCGCGCTTGGCTTTCTGCGGCATTTGGCGTTGCGGTGCGGCCACGGGTTTGATGGACCACAGTGCTTCCAACTCGGCTTGCGTCACGCCCGCCAGCGCTGCCACTTCTTTACGCAACAACAATGCGGTGGTCGGCGCGGTGATGGCAGTGAGCAAAGGTTGCGCGTTCTTGAGCAAGGCGCTACGGCCTTCCTGCGTGCGCAGATCGACTTGCGCGGTCAGTTCGCGCAGCAGGTAGCCGGAGAGCGGCAGCGAATTCTCCACTTCGTGCTCGAACGCGTCGCGCCCGTATTCGCGGATGTAGGTGTCGGGGTCGTGCTCTTCGGGCAGGAACAGGAAGCCGATGCGCTTGCCGTCTTGCAGTTGCGGCAGTGCGTTCTCCAGCGCACGCCACGCGGCTTTCTGCCCGGGCTTGTCGCCGTCGAAACAGAACACGATCTGCTCGCACAGACGCAATAGTTTTTGCACATGGAAAGGTGTGGTCGCTGTACCCAAGGTGGCGACGGCATATTCGACACCGTTCTGCGCCAAGGCCACCACGTCCATGTAGCCCTCGACCACGATGACGCGCTGCTGCGCACGTATGGCTTTTTGTGCCTGATACAGGCCATACAGTTCGTGGCCT
>JARCRR010000056.1 GCA_029850565.1 Gallionella sp.
GCAATACATGCTCGCCCGCGTCATCGAACAATACCAATTCATTGTCGTCGCTGCCGATGGCGTCCTGTGCCAGGTTGGCGGCGAGCAGCGGGATGTTCTTCTTCTTGCGCTTCTCTGTCGCGTGTTCGCGCAGATTCTCGCTTTCCGCCGCGAAACCCACGCAGAACGGCGGCCGGGGCAGGCGGGCGACATGGGCGAGGATGTCCGGGTTGGGGATCAATTCCAGCGTCAACGACGCATCGCTCTTCTTGATCTTCTGTTCGCTCGGTTGCGCCACGCGGTAATCGGCCACCGCCGCCACGCCGATGAACATATCCGCGTTCGCCACATTCTGTTTCACCGCCTCGAACATTTCCGCCGCACTGGTGACATCCACTGTTGGCACGCCATTGGGTTTGGCGAGTGCGGTAGGTCCGGAAACCAAAGTGACTTCCGCGCCCATCTCCAGCGCCGCCTGTGCGATGGCATACCCCATCTTGCCGCTGCTGCGGTTGGTGATGCCGCACACCGCGTCGATGGCTTCATAGGTCGGCCCTGCCGTGATGAGTACCTTTACGCCTTGTAACTCCCTCGCCCCGCTTGCGGGGAGAGGGGAGATGGGTTGATTCTGTAGCAATGCCAAAATATCGCGTGCCAGTTCTTCCGCCTCCAGCATACGTCCCATGCCTTCCTCGCCGCAGGCCTGCACGCCGCTCACCGGCCCCAGCAGCGTCACGCCGTCGCCGGCAAGGCGCTGCACATTGCGCTGCGTCGCCGCGTTACTCCACATCTGCCTGTTCATTGCAGGCGCCACCAGCAGTGGGCAATCGCGCGCCAGACACAAGGTGGAAAGCAGGTCGTCGGCCAGACCATGCGCCAGCTTGGCGATGAAATCCGCGGTGGCGGGCGCGATCACGATGGCATCGGCCACGCGGCTGGAATGGATGTGCGCCATGCCCTTGTCGTCCTGCCATTGGTCGAGCAGCACCGGCTGCCCGGTGAGCGCCTGCATCGTGGCGGGCGTGATGAAGTGCGTCGCCGCCTCCGTCATCGCCACCTGCACCTCGATACCTTGCTTCACCAGCAGACGCGCCAATTCCGCCGCCTTATAGGCCGCGATGCCGCCGGTGATGCCGAGCACGATGCGTTTAGTCTGGGCTTGAACCATAGTGGCGCGCATCTTAGCAAGAAAGTGCGCACCCTGCCGCTGGCTCGTTCAGCGGTTGGGATATAGATAGATATATAGGCCGAAAGGCATATTGACGGGGCTGGAGTGGGTGGTTAGGGTGCGGAGGTCATTTAATCTAGGTGTCGCCATGAGGCAAAACAAATCGAACCTGCATCCTTTAAGTCAGGAAAGAAATCGACTCCGGTACCTTGTGTGCATCATCAAACTTGGATTGATCTTGATGATGGGGGCGAGCATGAATGCAAATGCGGAATGGTTTGGGTTCGGCGGCACAAGCTGGAAAGTGGAAGTGCTGCTGTACGACGGCAGCAAAATTATTGCGGAGCGTACAGTCGAGCATGGCGGGCGGCACGAGATCGGGCAGAAGCCCCCTTACAAATATCAAAGTCTGACCTTCACTCATCCCACAACCAAGCGGGAAATCGTCTGGGAAGACAAATTCAGCGAAGACGTGGGCAGCACTAATTTCCTGCCCATGCTGCTGGATATCAGCAATGGCACGGCGTATCTCGTGGCTTACCCAATGGGCTGCCTCTCGTACAACAAATGGGGCAGGCCGAATCCGCCTTACGTCGTCTTCAAACATGACGGCAAGGAATGGTCGCGCATTCCGCTGCAAGAACTCCCTGCCGAAATCAAAACGCCGAACCTGATCTTCTCCATGCCGGATTTCAAGGTGAAGGAATCCGGCAAGAGTTTTATGACGGCGGAAATGATCAGCTCGATCATCGTGAGCTACAGGCAGCCCGAATACCGCAGCATTCTGAGGGAGCCTTTAGCGAACGAGCGCTGTCCGCAGTTTTCCAGTTCACCCAAAGCCCCTATCCCAATAACCAAATGTACCGGAGTCGATTTGTTTTTCGAGCCGCCGCCACTAACTGAATCGAGGTGAAGCATGAGTATCACTGATTGGCCTGCCGGGGAGCGTCCGCGTGAAAAACTCTTGGAGCGCGGCGCATCTTCGCTTTCCGATGCGGAATTGCTGGCGATCTTCCTGCGCACCGGCGTGGTGGGCAAGAGTGCGGTGGACTTGGCACGCGAGTTGGTGCAGCAGTTCGGTTCGTTGACCAATCTGTTCGCCGCGACGGAGGAGGAGTTTTGCGCCATCCACGGCATGGGGCAGGCTAAATTCGTACAGTTGCAGGCGGTGATTGAGATGTCGCGACGCGCACTACAAGAAGAGATGCGATCGGGCGATGCGCTGAATTCGCCGCGTGCGGTGCGCGACTATCTGCAATTGTTGTTGCGCTCACGGCAACAGGAGGTGTTCATCGCACTGTTTCTGGATGCGCAGCATCGGGTGATCGCCACCGAGGAGTTGTTCCTCGGTACGTTGACGCAGACCAGTGTGTATCCGCGCGAGGTGGTGAAGCGGGCGTTGCACCACAATGCGGCGGCGGTGATCTTTGCGCACAACCATCCTTCCGGGGTGGCGGAGCCCAGCCAATCCGACCAGTTGTTGACCGATGCGCTGAAGCAGGCACTGGCTTTGGTGGATGTGCGGGTGCTGGATCATTTCATCGTGGCAGGGGCGGGTTGTCTGTCCTTTGCCGAGAAGGGGATGTTATAAGCCGAATGATCCATTAAGCCGGAATATCTTGCAGGTGCAATGCGGCTAATGGACGGGGTTTAGCTTTCTGCGCAATGCAGAGAGTGCCGTCTTGGATACTTTTTCACTCCTTTCCGCAATTTCCCTTTGACAGGGTAAGCCGTTCTGTGGATAATCGCGCGCTCTTTTTGGAGGGGTGGCCGAGTGGTTAAAGGCATCAGACTGTAAATCTGACCTCTTAGAGTACGAAGGTTCGAATCCTTCCCCCTCCACCAGAATTATTTAGCAGTTTGCTGTTGTATCAAGTGGGCTGGTGCAGGTAGTTGTGCGGGTGTAGCTCAATGGTAGAGCTGAAGCCTTCCAAGCTTATGACGAGGGTTCGATTCCCTTCACCCGCTCCACAAAGTTTGGCCCATGTGGCTCAGTGGTAGAGCACTCCCTTGGTAAGGGAGAGGTCGCGAGTCCGATTCTCGCCATGGGCACCAAGTTATATTGTTTAGAGGTTCTTTCGTTAATTCGGGTTGATGGAGATAAATCATGGCAAAGAGCAAATTTGAACGTAGCAAACCGCACGTAAACGTAGGCACGATTGGTCACGTTGACCACGGCAAGACCACCCTGACCGCGGCGATCACCATGGTGTTGTCGAAGAAATTCGGCGGCGAAGCCAA
>JARCRR010000057.1 GCA_029850565.1 Gallionella sp.
TCCGCGACCTGCCCCGCTGCCAATCCTTCCGGGCCGCTGCTCACCAACAGGCGATAGATGGCCAAACGGGTGGGCTGCGCCAGTGCCGCCAATGCCTTTACCACCTGATCTGATTTCATCATCTTATGATTCAATTATTAAACGATTATTAAAACGTTTGGTATTAGAACAAAAAGAATGGCGATAGGCAAATCGCAGGAAGGATCAGTAGTAGCGGAAAGAGTAGAAAAGATCGAGAGCGTCTTCCACACCCGTACGCGTAACCAGCGTGACACGCGGGGTCAAGGTATAGGTGAATTTGGTGATGCCGGTGGTCGAAGACAGGCCTTGCTCATAACTCAAATAGGCGCGCGGGTTCAGCCGCTTGCCGACCGTCACCACCTGGTTGAGCAACGGGTCGCCCCCCGCTTTTTGATTCAACGAAAGTTCATCCACCCCAACAGCCTGTCCGATCCTGGATGCGGATTGCCCGCCCATGATATTGGTTGCCGCAGACAGCAAGAGCGACGAGTCGATACCACTGCTGTCCGGCACACGTCCCAACACCATCCACGAGAGTTTCTCGGCATCGGGCACATTGGGTATCGACACGAGTCGGATGACCGGCTTGCGTGCCGTGCCAGTCACTTCCACCCCCGCCTCCACGCTCAAGCCTTTGCGGTAAGCGAGGATGTTCAGACCCGGGTCGTCCATGCGTCCCTGGAAGTTCACCATGCCCCGCTCGACTTGCAGGCGCTGACCATAGGCGTCGAACACCGCATCCTGCGCATTGATGATGCCGGTCACACTCAACAGCTCGCCCGGTTCTCCGCGCACGTCCAGCTTGCCCGCCAAGCGCGCTTCCAGACCGGAGGCGCGAATGAAGAACTTATCGCCCAAATCGAGGGTGGCGCTCACCTTGTTCTGTTGCTTGGCGCTTTCATCCACCTCTTGCCCGACGATCTGCACATCTTCCGCAAGCTGCGGACGATTGCTCACGGGCTGGTCGATCAGCCCGACATCAGCACGGATGTCGCCATCCAAGATGAGCGTATTGCCGGAAAAGCGCGCATGCCCCGTACCCGAAGCGACGACCCAACGATCCGCACGTTGCAGCAAGGGGAATTGCTGTGCGCTGATCTGCACGCCGCCCGTGTCGCCCTTGAGATCGAGCGTGCCGCTTGCACTCAATTTACCTGCGGTACCACTCAACTTGAAATCGCCCAGCAACGTATCCTTGGGTTGTCTCAAATAAGGCGAGACGAAATCGAATAGATCAAGATGTACGACATCTTCTTCAAAGCGTGCTTTCAACTGACCCTGCTCCAATCGCACGCCCTGATCCAACATGCCGAAACTCAAGCTCTCCCCCTGCACCATGCCACGCAGGCGCGGCGTGTGCATGTTGCCGACCAGATCGGCATCCAGCTTGAGTTTCCCGCCGCTCTGAAAGTTACTGTCCAACGATGGGCCTAGCCACGCCAAGTCGTTGGAATCCAGATAGAGATGGCCCGTCAACGGGGCATCCGGGGCGACCGTCCAACCCGTCCCCGTAGCGGTCAGCGGCACGCTCGCCGACACTTTCATCTCGCCCAACTCTTCTCCGCTGGCCGAGAGCTCGGTTTGCAGTTGGTCATTTACCGCATGTGCCGACATGCGCAGATCGCTCAGACCGAAAAGTGCGCCGGTCTTCGCATCGGTCACCCAGTCACCGCTTTCACGTTGCACTTGCAACGAGGCATTCCAGTGCGAGTCTGCTTTCACATCCCATGAGCCGCCGAAGCGCAATGTATCTACATTATCGAGTGCGGGCGACAGGTCTTGCACATTCACTGCGCGAAAACCCAAGCCGCTGAAACTGCCGATGCTTTGCCAATAGGACGGGGTCCAACGCGTGGTTTCCAGATGTGCACGACCACCGCCCAACGCGATGTCGGCCACCCCCAGATCGGCATTCCCGGACGCAAGCGCCACCGAAGCAGTATTGAGCAATCGCAAGGGAACAGCGCCCGCCCCCGAGAACTCATCGAGCGAGCCCTGCCAACGTAAAGCACGCCACCCCTGTTCGAGACCGCTCAAACCGCCATGCGCCAGCAGATGCAATTCCTCGCGCACCTGTGTACCCTGCTCTACCTTTGCGCGCACTTTGACGCTGTGATCATCCGGTGCACCTTGCAACTCGAAACTCGCTTCAGGAACACGCAATGCATCTCCCTGCTTGAAATCTTGCAGCACCAGATTGAGAGTCACGGACTGCGCCGAGGCATCGCCCGCCGCATCCACACTGGCTATCTTTTGATCAGCCGACAATATCAGCTCTCTGCCGCTGAACGAGAAATCCAGTTGCGGCTCGCCGATGCTGCCTGTGAGCGCTGCACGCCCATTCAATTGCCCGCCCAGGTTGGCATCGATCTGTGCCAGATTGGATGCTGCCAGATCAAAGTGCAACTCATCCGCTCCCAAACCATAGTTCCCTTTAACGGAGATTCGGTTATCGCCCAGATGGAAAGCCAACTCTCCTTTGCCATGCTTGCCATTGATGACCGCCACCCATCCTGCACCGCCGATCTCATATTGCGCAAAGTGACTGTTCGCGAGTGCAAAACGCATCTCTGCGGTGACCTCTGGCAATAGCTCTCCCTTGATTGTCATCTCGGCGTTCAAGTCGGTAGGCGGAGTTGCGGCGAATTCGGCCAGATTCAGTTTGTAAACCTGACTGGTGAAATTGAACGTTCGGCTCCGATCAAGCACAAGCTGACCGTGCCCCTCTATGCTCGTCCCGCCACGCACTAGGCGCAGACTATGCAATGCGATCCGCTGACCTTGACGAGTCAGCTCACCCGTCAATCTCGATTCGCCATCGGTCAGCGCCAATACCGCATGTTGAGACCTCCCCGCGCCATCCAGCGCGACCTTGCCGCTCATCCGTTTCGAGGGAAGCCGACTATCCAAGGCCTGCATATCGACATCGCGCAGAGCCAATTGCGCATCACCGGATTGATTCTTTGCATTCCAATCCAATGTGCCCGACAGTTTTCCCTCTCCCGGTGTCTGTGCCTCCAGACGGGTTATCTGCCAATGTTCGGTAGATAATTTCATGCGCGCTCGCGCATCGACGATGGGGATCCGGCTCTGGTCGATGGCAGCCGCCAGATCGTTATGCAGGCGCAGGTTGCCTTCCAAGCCATCTCTCTTGCTGTCACGCGCATCGAGATCACCGGACAACCGGGTCTGCGGCATTCCTTCAAACAGCCGCGCCACGTCCACGCCCTTAAACTGCATCTGGATGCGCTGCAATAGCACCTCATCCAGTGGCGATAGCAGCACCGTTCCATTAGCCCGCAATCCAGCACCTTCCGCTTTGAGTTTGATCTCGAGGTGCTGCAACTCACCCTGCACATCCGCCTGCACCTTCAACTTTTCGGCACGCGGTGTCGTGGTATCCAAGGTGATATGCGAATCCAGCGCATACGGGATGGTACTCGCCAGGGTCACCTCACCGGCCATTTCGCCGAAGGGCAGATGCGCATTCAACAACTGCAAGTGATGTCGTTGACGATCACTGTTCAGGTTCGCCTCCACCCCGCTCACCGCGAAGTCGGGTTGTGCCGAACCTAAGGCGAACCAACGGAACGATCCCACATGGATACTGGCGGCAGTCACATCCAAAGGGAGTTGTAGCGATGCTGGCAATGTAAGTGGCGTTGCGGAGGCACTGACCTTCTCCTCATGCAGTTCGATCTGCTGCGCCTTCACACGCAACAGATGCAACTCCTGACTCAACAGTGCACGCGGTTGCCAATCCACCTGCAAACCTTGCACATCAAGTCGCTGCGTATCCGCATCGAATGAAAGCTGTTGGATCGTAAATCCGCCCAACAGCGAGCCCGTCATTCCATTCATCTTGAAAGAGCCGCGCATATGGCGCTCCATGACACCCGCCATCCAAGTCATCCCGGAAGTCGTGCCGAGCAAGTAATAGCCCAATCCTGAAATCAAGAAGCATGGCGTCAGCAAGCCGAGGATTAGTTTGCTTCGCAACGACAAGGCAGGGTTGTCGTTCGCCATCAGAAGGCCACCGCGATGGAAAAGTGGATGAAGGGATCAGAGACGCCCCTGCTTCGTGCAACATCAAGCGCGAGCGGCCCGACCGGACTGCGCCAACGTCCGCCAACGCCATATCCAACCACGGGACGCAGCCCCTTTACCGTGTCAGCCGCGTCACCTGCATCCGTGAAGACGGCCACCCCGAGTGATGAGAACCAATGTGTGTACTCTGCGCTCGCTACGGCCATTGCGCGCCCGCCGACCACTGCATCAACTTCATGCACGCCCAAACTTTGATAGGCGAAACCACGCACCGTTTGTGTACCGCCGACGCGGAACAGATATTCTTGCGGGATGTTCAATCGTGTCGGCGTCTGGGTATAGCCCGCCTCACCGCGCAACGAGATCACATCGCTCTCGCCCAATGGGATCCAATGCTGGTGGCGCAGATAACTCCTGACAAAATCCTCATCGGACAAAAATGCCTTGCCCGCCCCGCCCAACCTGAACTCCGTGAGCGAGCCCGACATCGGCATCAATGGATCGTCCACAGTACGGCGCATCCAGCGCCAATCCAACACCAGCGCCTGGTTGGTCTCTCTGACCCCGCCTTCCGGGATGCGATGTTCCTGCTGCCAGTTCAGCCCAATATTGAATTCGTTGCCGAACACAGTATGACTGCGCGTCACACCGAACTTGTCGCGCAACGTCTCCAATCCCTGGATCTTGGTGCGTTCTCCACTCGCGTTCCACAACAGGCGAAACCCTTGGGGGTTAGGCAAAGTATCGACACCCGCCGAGATCGTCTGCCGATTCTGCTCCAGTACCAGCGCGCTGTTGAAACTCCACGCACGATCAAGAAAGTTATTGCTCAGATAATTGAGCTCGCTGCGCACGCCGTTGTTGGTGCTGTAACCCAAGCCCACCGACAGCTTGCGCGAATCCGCCTCGACGACCTGTACTTTCACCGGCGCAGTGACGATCTCTCCACTCGCCGCATCGGAAACAGCGGGTATGTCCAGGCTGACGATGATCGAGTTGAATTGCGCCAGGTTCTGCAAGCGCGTCTGCAAGGTCAGCAATTGGCCACGGTCATACTCATCACCCTCTCTGAAGGTGGCGTAGCGTGCCACCATGGATTCCGAATAGCGCTTCAACCCGCTGATCCGCAGCGCGCCGAAACGATAGCGCGGGCCGGAATCCAAAATGATGTTCAACTGTACCGTTGCGCTTGGGATATCGACCTTGGCCGAGCTGTCGACGATACGGGCCGCGGCATATTCCTTGCGCGCCAATTGTGTGAGAAGGTCGGTCTTGGCACGGTCCCATGCGTTCGCACTGAATCCATCGCCTTGCGGCAATGACCACTCTTTGCGCAATTGCTGTGCACGCACACTATCTGTCTTCGATATATCACCGCGGAACTCGATGCTCACCGAACTGACTTTGGCCAAAGCTCCTGGCTCGACCAGCAACTCGAGCGTACCAGAACCCATGACGGAACGCGGTGACACCCTGCTGGAAAAATAACCTTCGGTCATCAATAGCTCGTGTATCTCTCGCTGCGCCCGTCGCACAAACCCTGCACGTTCGCTTTCCGTCTTCATCAACTCATCGGGGATTTGGAAATGCTGTGACAGAACAGGTCTGACCTCTTCCGGGGCGATCAGAATGACTGAAGGGATGCTGCCCGACTTGGCCTCCGCACTCGCCGCGAAGCCAAAAGTGAACAACCAGATCAACGACCAAGCTATCGAAATATGCAGGTGCTTCATTGATTATTCAGACAGAAAATATTCACTCGGGGAAAGGTTGTGGAGGATTGGATTGTACCTTACGCATCCGGTTTGCTTGCCGCCCGGTCAAGGTAGAATGCAGGCCAACCAACACCGTCCTACCCGCATGTTCATCGAACTCATCATCTTGATCGTCATCGTCGCCGTCGTCGTCATTGCACTGCGTCCGCCGCGCCAATGAAAAAGGGGGCTGATAGCCCCCTTCTCGACATCACATCCTGAAGACTATCCGCGCCGCGTATGGCGTACAGCTCGAATATTGCCCGTCCCTTCCATCCAACGTTTGATGCGATTGGCATCGCCCACACGAGTATGTTTGCCCCATGAGTCGAGCAACACTATGACGACCGGACGATTGGAAATCTTCGCCTGCATCACCAGACATTTACCCGCCTCACTGATATAACCCGTCTTGCTCAGACCGATATCCCACGAAGCGTTCCTAACCAAAGGATTGGTATTGTTGAAGCGCAATGTGTGGCGGGACGAGACCTGCACGATGTGCGAATGGGATGTGGTGAAGCGCTGGATCTCCTCGTACTCGCCCGCAGCCATCGCCATTCTGACCAGATCCTGCGCGGTCGAGACATTGGTGCTATGCAACCCTGTGGGATCATCGAAGCGAGTGGAGTACATACCCAACTCGCGTGCCTTGGCGTTCATCATCGCCAACATCACCTGGGTACCGCCGGGATAGGTACGCGCAAGAGCGGCGGCAGCGACGTTCTCCGATGCCATCAACGCCAGTTTCATCAATTCCCCACGTGACAGCGTCATACC
>JARCRR010000058.1 GCA_029850565.1 Gallionella sp.
GTGCAGTTGCTGAGTCTGGATGTTCAGAGGCTCTGTCTCATTTAAATACTCTTGTCCTTGCATGAAGGTGAGGCCGCTCCACAACGAGCCGGCAAGCATGGTCACCGCGGCGAGTGCGATAAAGATGCGCCGCAGTTTCCACAGCAGGTAGTAGTGAGTGTGGTCTGAAGTCGCGTAATGCGCCGACGGCGGTTTCTTCGCCATCAGATTGAGCAACAAGGGGGTGGTGTCGGAATCGGTGAATTGGTGTTTGCACTTGTGCTGTTTGGCGAACTCTTCGATGTCGATGTAGTTGAATATCAGGTCGGTGTCGTCAGAGAGTTTGCCTTGCATCTCCGCCATGTCGTTCGCATGACAGATGATGTGTACTTCGAGTGTCTGCCCGGGTGGCGGCAGGGATAGACTCTTAAGATATTGTTGCGTGCGCGGTGTTTCCGTAGAGACGACTTCGCTGAACGTATTGCTGCCGCTGATCGGGATCAGGCGGGAGAAATGCAGGCGTTTGTTGTTGAAGTAGGTCTGGCGTAATCCGGCACTCTTCTCCCATGTCAGCAACAAGACGTGTTCGGCGGCAAGGTTCTTGAGCAGAGGGGTGCTGATGTTGGGAACCGAGTAGATGCCGACCAAGGGGATGCGGTGTGCCAATAGGGCATCCAGCCAAGGCGAAATGCGCTGGGGGTTGGTCAGTGCGGAGAAGAGGAATTCGTCATCTCGTCTGCCTTCTTCCTGGCGTTTCAGTAGCGTGGCTTGATGGAATGGGGTGCTGCGATAGTACTGTTCGAATTTGCGCGCCAGCAGAACGCTGCGACTGGGGCCGATCAGGTGTGGCACGGTTTCCAGGTGGAAGTCTTCTTCGATGATGTCCACCAACAGGTAAGCCGGGTGGCGATGCCGCTCCAGAAACCCGGAGAACTGTTCTCTGCCATCCGCATCATTGGAGAAGTGGTGCGCCTCGGCGAAATCCGAACCTTTCCAAACGAAAGCCTGGAACGACTCGGCGCTGAGGAAGAGTAGTGTGCGAGACATTAGAGTTTCACCTTGCCGATGATGTCGTAGATCGGCGAGAGCACGGACAACATCACCCATCCGAGCAATGCGCCGAGGATGATGGTCATCATCGGTTCGATCATCACTTGCACTTTCTTGATCGAGTCTTTCACATCGCGGTCATAGAAGTAACTGACATTGAGCAGGGCCTGATCCAGCTGGCCGGTGGCTTCCCCCACTTTGAGCATGCGCACCACCAGCGGCGGGAAGATGCCGGTCTGTTGGAAGCTTTGTGTCAGGTTCTTGCCGGATTCGATCTCTTTCATCACGTTTTGCAGGCTTTGTGCGATGACTTGGTTATCCACCAGATCACGCGAATTGGCGATGCAATCCAGAATGGTGATGCCCGAACTGTACATCATGGCGAAGGTGTTGGCGAAGCGGGCCAGGATGATCTTGCGCAAGATAGGTCCGGTCGGCCAGATGTTCAATTTGAGATTGTCCACGTGGTATTGCAGCTTGGGATTGAAGACCAATGCGCCTTTGTATGCGCCGAACAGCACCGGGGGGGCGAGCAGGATGACATACCAGTAGTTCACGAAGAAATCGGAGGTGGCGAGCAATATGCGTGTCTGGATGGGGATGTCTTGCCCCATGCCTTTGATGAAGCCGACCAGTTGCGGTACCAGATAGATCATCAGGAAGAAGGTGATGGCCAAGACGATGGTGCCCACGAACAACGGATAGATCATCATGTTCTTGGTTTGCGATGCCATCTCGTCCTGCCACTTGAGCGATTCGGTCAGATGCTCGAACACATCGACCAGTCGACCGCTGTCTTCTCCGGCCTTGGTCAGATTGACCGTGATCTTGTCGAAAGCATTGGGATTCTCTGCCATCGCCTGCGATAGTTTTTTGCCGCTCTCGATGGATTCCACCATGCTGGCGATGATCTCGCGGAAGGTGGCTTCTTCCATGGTGTCTCGCAGGTCGCCGAGGCACTCCAGGAGCGGCACACCGGCGCGGCTGAGTTGGCCCAGATTGAAGAAGAAGGTGATGAGGTCGACACGTTTGATCTTGCTGGCACCGAAGGAGGCTTTGCTTTCCTCTTCCTTGCCGCTGATGAGATCGAGTCCGCCACGCTTCAGGCGCATTTCCAGATCGATCAGATTGGCGGCATCCTGCAAGCCTTTCACCGACTTGCCGTTGCTATCGATCGCTTTGTAGGAATACAGCGCCATGTCGATTCCCTAGCGACGGTCGGTCAAATCAACCACACGCGAGACTTCGGCGATGGAGGTCGCACCTTGCAGGATTCTGCGGATGCCGTCTTGCGCTAACGGGCGGAAGCCGGCTTCCAGCGCGGCTTGTTTGATGTCACGGATGCTGGCGCGACGTGCGACGAGGTCGTCGATGTCGGAATCCATCTTGAGTATCTCCATGATGGCTTGCCGCCCGCTGTAGCCCTGATGGTGACAATGCTCGCAACCGGCGGCGCGATACAGGGTCGCTTCTTCGTTGTGGGCCAGCCCGAGCAGTTTGCGTTCGGAAGCATCGGGTTGGTACGGGTATTTGCAATGTTTGCACAGGATGCGGATCAATCGTTGCGCCACGATGCCGATGATGTTCCCTGCCAGGATGTCCGGCAGGATTCCGATGTCGAGCAGGCGTGGAATGGCGCCCACAGCAGAGTTGGTGTGCAGGGTCGAATAGACCTGGTGGCCGGTCATGGCGGCACGGAAAGCCATCTCGGCGGTCGGGTGGTCGCGTATCTCACCCACCAGGATGATGTCCGGGTCTTGCCGCATCAACGAGCGGATACCGCTGGCGAAATCGAGTTTGGCGGCTTCATTCACGGAGCTTTGGCGGATCAGCGGTATGGGGTATTCCACCGGGTCTTCCAGGGTCATGATGTTGACCGACTCGGTGTTCACGTGATTCAAGATGGAATACAGCGTGGTCGTTTTACCGCTACCCGTCGGGCCGGTCACCAGCACGATGCCTTCAGGTTTGGAGATGATGGACAGCAAGATATTTTGCGCGGTGTCATCAAGTCCGATCTGATTGATCGGAACGATGCCCTTCTGCCGATCCAGGATACGCAGTACCAGATTCTCGCCATAGGTGGTCGGATGTGAGGCGACGCGGAAATCGATAGGGCGACCGGATAGACGCAAGGAGATGCGCCCGTCTTGCGGTGCGCGCGTCTCGGCGATGTTCATGCCGCTCATCACCTTCATGCGCACCACCATGGCCGGCCAGAAGCTCTTGTGCAAGCTGCGCACTTGGCGCAACACGCCATCTACGCGGTAACGGATGCGCAGGAAGCTGTTTTCCGGTTCGAAGTGGATGTCGGATGCGTTCTGCTGTACTGCTTCGGTGAGCAAGGCATCGATCAATCGCACCACGGGCTGGCTGAATTCGTTGACACCTTGTTGCAGTCCCTGATGCTCGAGCTCACCCGGCTCGATCTCGTGCAGGATGCCGTCGATGGATAGCTCAAAACCGTAGTACTGGTCGATTGAGCGCAGGATGTCTGATTCGCTGGCGAGCAGGGTGATCAGGCGATATTCGTCGCGCAACAGGGCGCGCACTTGGTCGAGCGCGATGATGTTGTCGGGGTCGGCGATCGCGAGCGTGAGGTTCTTGTTCGCCAGATCGACCGATAGCGGTACCAGCAGATAGCGCCGCGCCACTTCTTTGGGGATCATCGTGACCGCTACGGAGTCGACAACCACACTGGCCAGGTCGACGCTCTCTTGCCCTAGATTCTCCGAGAGTACGTCGCGGATGGTGGCTTCGGATAAGAAGCCGAGACGCACGAGCAATCGCCCCAATGGCTGGGGCGATTTGGTCTGTTCCTGCGTGGCGATGCGCAACTGGTCTTCGCTGATGACACCCTTAGCGATGAGCAATTGTCCGATGGGCTGCTGGATCTGTTGTTGCGGAACTGCCATCGTCGTCCTTAGTGAGAAGGGCTCAGTTCATTCAGGCGTTGCTGTGCTTGGGCGTGGTCGAATCCGGCATTGTTGGCGGGGTCGAGTTGCAATGCTTGTTGGTAATACTGTGCTGCAAGTTTGCTTTGCCCCAAGTGATCGAGACTGACGGCCAGATTGTAGGTGAACTGTGCATTGGAAGGCTCCAACATGTGCGCATTGAAATACGCCTGTTGCGCATCTGCCCAGCGCGACTGTTCCGCATACACATTACCTAGCGCATAGTTCAGCGCACCCGAACGCGGCTGCTCGGACAACATCTGTTTGAGCTGACTTTCGGTATCGACACCATTGCCAGCGCTGTAGGCGGCCATTGCGCCCAGTGCGACAGGATCGCGCGGATCAAGTAACAACATTTGGCGATAATAATGTTGTGCTGTTTGATCCTGTCCCTGCTGTTGTGCGATTGCACCTAAACCCAACAGCGCATCACGGTTGCGTTCATCACTCTTTAGAACTTCCCGATATCCCTGCGATGCAGTCGCGTAGTCGCCGCGTTGATAAGCCTGATAGGCATTGAGTAACGCCGGGGTGATCGTGTCGGTGGCTTGCTGGCGCTGGATCGACATGCCCACAGGGGGCTTTTTGGGACGGGGCTTGGAATTCGATCTGGATTTGGGTTTCGCCACCGTATAGTTCAGGGCAGGCGCTTTCTCGACTGCTTGAGCTACAGGTTCTGGAGCCGCTGCTGCCGGTTGCGGCGCGGGGGTGACGACAGGTGCAAGGGTGGCGACCAGGGGCGGGGGCGCAGGCGTTAAAATCGGAGTGGGATGAGGCGGTTCGATCGGGCGCTGAACTATCTTGGGAGCAGGCGGATTGAGTTCTCTCCAAACGTAAAAGCCGTAGATGCTGCCGATGATCGAACAAATGATAAGCGTGGTCGGGATCAGCCCTAGCGTCCAGCGAAAACGCGGTGCTTCTTTTTTCTTCTTGGCGGCGAACAAAGTCTGACCGGCGGTTCGCGAGGCATTCGCACTGCCTGATCCTGCGGCTGCGGTTTCCGCCTTGGCTTTCGCTGGCGGCGCGTCTTCCAGCGACATATGCGAGAGTCCTGTACTCTGCGATTGGTCGCCAGACTTTTTCATCGCGTCAAGAAGTAGACTCATCGGGTAGCCTTCTCTGCTTCCGATTTCAAGTAGTTCTCGTCGGGCAGGCTGGTGCGGAAAGCACTGTAATCACCGTTGATGCTGGCATCCTTGATGACGATCGGGCGCAGGAAAATCACCAACTCGGTCTTGGTTTTCGATTCGTTGCGATTCTTGAATATATTCCCGGCTGTGGGGATTTCGTCCAGCAGGGGTATGCCGTCACTCAGGTTGTTGATCTCGTCCTGCATCAGGCCGCCCAATACAGCTATCTGCCCACTGTTGACGCGAATGATGGATTCCATTTCGCGAGTGCGAATCTCCGGGACTTTGTTCACTACAGCACCCAGCGCAGGATTCGGATCGGTTACGTAACCAATGATGCGAGTGATCGTTGGGCGTACATTGATGGTTACGTAGTCTGAGTCATTGATCTCCGGTGTGACATTCATGGTGAAACCAACGGATACCGGGACGGGGGTGGTTGTATAAGTAGCTTGGGTGATCGTAGTGCCAGTGGTGGAACCGGGTGTGACGGTCACGGTGAAGTAAACTTTGTTATCGACCACCTTGAGCGTTGCTGTTTGATTATTCATCACGCTCAGTTTTGGGCTGGAAAGAACTTTTACATCGCCGAACGAATCAAGTAGTGAAACGCTGGCGGCCAGATTTCCCAGTTTACTGGTTGGATCGGCGTAACTGAGCAGGAGCATTTGGCCGGTATTGGACGATGCCAGACCCGCGGTTCCTGCTTGGGAGATATTAAAGCCCTTGGCACCTGTACGCAGGCTGGACCAATCGATACCCTGCTGATAATTGCTGTTGAGAGAAACCTCTGCGATGGTCGCTTCTATCATGACTTGGCGCCGGGCCGTGTTCATTACTTTGTCGATGAACTCTTGAATCTTCGCATGCTGACGACCTGTGGCTCGAACGATTAGAACCCCAGTTTCTTTATTGGCGTTGATGTTGACAGCGGGTTCAAATTTCCCTATTTGCATCACAGAAGTTCCTGAACCGCGAACATCTTGGTCACCTGAGCCTGAAGCACCGCTATTGGCGCGATTCTCGGAAGCCTGGTTACCGGGGCTGAACTTTGAGACAGCGCCGCTATTGATGGATGCATTGCCCATTCCTCGAGCGGAAGCCTGATTCGCAGTTTGCAGTTCAACTCTTTCGTTGTAACGGATTCTGTCTTCATCAGTGAGGATGGCTTTCACGTTGTCAACGAGACTGTCCATCAGGTTATTCTTGGTTTCACTCGTAACAGAGGTTGATGCTGTATTTCCTCCGGCCCCACCTGTGGCGCCGCCAATTTGACTGGAAGTGAACACCGAGCTTTTTACCGTACGCGACATGTTGATGAAATCGATCTTGTACGTTTTCATGAATGGCTTGTCGGGCATCACCATCAGATTGCCACTAGCGTCGAACTCATAGCGGATGTCGGATTGTTTGGCGATGCGCTCAAGAATCTGCGGCAATGTCTGGTTGATTGCATTCAGCGTGATGCTTTGCTGCATCTCGGGGGATTCGCCATTCTTGATGTCGATATTGATTTTGGTATCGCGTGCCAACTCAAACAGCGCATCTTTGATGGACACGCCATTGCTAAAGATGACACTGTAGGTTTCGATCTTTTTTGCGGGGGCGGGCGGGGGTAAGACTATTGCATTCTTGCTGGTTTGAGGGATGGTTCCGCTGCTTTGCTTGGCGGCTTCAGGCGTTTGTTGGATGTGCTTGTCGGACGGCTTGATCGCTTTCGTGCCGCAGGCTGCGAGTAGGACACATGCTGAACACCCTATTACTGCGTGACTTAACCTCATTCCTTTTCCCCTTATAGGCCTTTGGCGCAAGGTAACACTAAATGGCTGACTCAGGCAATACACTATCTGGGCGATATGTTTATGGTTTCATAAAGTTAAGGGAAATTCTGCGAGTTATCTAGCAAGTGCAAAGTCGGGGCGAACGCCTCTCGATAACGTTGCGGCAATTCGGCGATTCCGGCACGGGCCGCATCACTGTTTGCATAGACGCCATACACGACCCGATAAGCTGAACGGCCATTGAGTTTGATGGGGAACACAAATATCTCATCCAACTTCCCAAGTTTCTTGGCCCGATTGAGGAATCCCTCCATGCGATCCGGCTGAGCATTTTCGGTGTAGAACAACTGGATGCTCGCACTCCCCTTGGAGGTCGAACTCAACATGGCACGCGTCGCATCCAAGCGTTGTTGCAGCAGGCTTCCTGGTGGGATGGTTGGCTTATGGGCGGTGGCCGGAGATTTGATGGATAAGCTGTTGCTCGCTTGCTGGGTATTCTCTGTGTGAGGCGCGGGGGTGGATGCGACCACGCTTGCTGCTACCGTTGCCGACACGGCAACGCTTGTCGTTGTGCCGGTGCTGGAGGGAGCGGACGCGGCAGCGGCTGTGACGGGCGTTGTTGTCGGATTGGCAGTTGCGGCGACGACCTCGGGAGCATGGGTGAGATTGGCGACGGGTGTGTTTTTGAGGGCATTCGATGGGTCTTGACTTTGATGGCCGATGAACCATCCCGAGCCTGCCAGGATCGCAGCAAACAAAGCCAACCCGCCGACCATGGTCACCTTTTTTCGAATGCTCCAGCGGTGCATGGGCGTCATCTCGCTATCGCGGATGGCGGCTTGGACATGATGTTCTTGTATGGTGTGGGTGTTTTCGACAAAGGCGGCGAGTAGCGATTTGTCCGCAAGGATGTTCACCCGTCTCATCAGGCCATGCGATGCTTTGCCGATCAATTTCTCGGCGGTGGGTGAGAAGTTGTCAGGCCCTTTGTATCCGGCTGCGCGCATGCGGAACATCAGGTAGGTATGGATGACCTTTTGTGACAAGGGCAGGATGGTGAAGTGGTGGACGATACGATCTTTCAATTGGCGCATATTGCTTTGCGCCAATTTCTCGTCCAGTTCGGGTTGGCCGAAAAGAACGATCTGTAGCAGCTTGTGTTTGCCTACTTGAAGGTTGTAAAGCAAACGCAATTCTTCGAGTGTTTCCAACGGCATCGCGTGCGCTTCGTCTACCAGTACGACGCAGCGTTCGCCGCGCGCATATTTCGCCTCGAGATCGTTTTGCAGGTTCTGCAGGATCACATTGACGCGTTGGCCTTCCAAATCAAGCCCGAGACGGTCTGCGATGGCATAAAGCAATTCGTCGCGAGACAAGCTTGGATTGGAAAGGTAGATGGCTTTGATGTTGGTGGGCAACTTGTCCAGCAACATGCGGCACAGCATGGTCTTGCCGCTACCCACCTCGCCACTGATCTTGACGATGCCTTCACCGTCGGTGATCGCATAGACCAGAGCGTCGAGAATCTCGCCGCGATTTGCACCCGAGAAGAAAAAATCAGTGACAGGTGTGATTTTGAACGGCGGTTCGTTAAGGCCAAAGTGCTCTAGGTACATCCGTTTCCCCTTATTGATTCGCCTTGTGTTTCTGTACCGCTTCCATGCGGCTGTACAAGGTGGTGCGCGCGATTCCCAGCAACTTGGCGGCCTCGCTCACGTTGCCCTGCGCAAGCTCCATCGCTGTATCAATATATTTTTGAGTATAGCCCATCAGCAGGTCATCCAGATTGAATCCACCTTGTTGAAGCACCTGCTTCAGGTCATTCGGGGATTCTGCCGATTGAGTGTTCGTGACCGGAATTTGTTGTTCGAACTCCGCTTCCAGTTGCGATATGCCGATCTGTTCACCCGCATACTTGGTCACCAGACGAATGACGATGTTGCGTAGCTCGCGTGTATTGCCCGGGAAGGTGTAGTTTTGCCATGCGGTCTGAGCGGCGCCGTCGAGCGTGAAAGGTCTGCGCTGCATCTGCTTTGCATAGAAATCGCGAAAATGATTCAGCAACAGTACCTTGTCGTTTCCCATGGCGTTCAACGACGGCACGTTGATGGTGAACACGCTCATGCGGTGGAACAGGTCGGTACGGAAACTTCCGTTGCGTACCGCTTGTGCCAAAACCAGATTGGTGGCCGCGATGATGCGCGCATTGCTTTTGCGCGTTGCAGTCTCACCTACCCGTTGATATTCGCCGTTCTCCAGCACGCGGAGCAATTTGGCTTGTAGTTCTTGCGGCAACTCGCCGATCTCGTCGAGGAATAAAGTTCCGTTCTCTGCTTTTTCGAAGAAGCCGATCTGAGCCGAGGTGGCACCGGTGAACGCCCCTTTGGAATGGCCGAACAGGGTGGATTCAAGCAGGTTTGGGGCGATGGCCGCGCAGTTGATGGCGATGAACGGAGAATCGGGATTCTGGCTCAGGTTTTGTAACGCTATTGCCACCAGTTCTTTACCGCTACCGGATTCACCCTGAATGAGTACGGGGTAGGGGGTACTTGCATAAAGCTTGATCTGGTTGCGCAATGAAAGGATGGCAGGGCTTTCGCCGACGAGGCCCAATTGTGCTTGGCTCAAAGCGGCGTCGCGTTGCTCGCTGAGTTGGGCCGTCAGAGCTGCGCGTAATTGGGTGCGAATATCATCCGGCTTGCACGGTTTGGCGACGAACTCGAAAGCGCCCAGGGTTCTTGCATGTCGGGCGTTACTTTCCTCGCTTTGGCCTGACAGGGTGATGATCTTGATCTGCGGCGAATGGGCCAGCAATTCAGTGATCAGGCGGAATCCTTCCTGCGGACGGTGCGGCGTGGGAGGGAGTCCGAGATCGACCAATGCCAGTTGCGGCGGTGCAGGAAGGTCTCGCACGATACGTATGGCTTGTTCGCGATCTTCCGCCAGTACGATATCGAATTCATCCGACAGAACCAGGTGCAAAGAGTCGCGGATGAGCGGGTCGTCATCTACGAGGAGTAGTGTGGGGAACGAGTCTTGGTTCAAGGTGGCGTCAACCTGAAATAAAGTACGCGCGCAGGATAGCCACTAATGGCGACAAGCTCAAGGGCGATGGAGCTGAGAACTGGCTCGGGGTGATGCTAGAATGCGCGCCTTGAAAACAGGTAAAAGGTGGTTCGTGTCTGCACTGGTAGAAATTCGGGACGTCAACTTTTCGTATGACCAACGCCCTATCTTGAACGGAATCAATATGTCCTTTGGCAAGGGCAAGGTGATCGCCGTGATGGGAGGGAGCGGCTGCGGGAAGACTACGCTCTTGCGTTTGATCGGCGGTGCGCTCAAACCTACGCGCGGCGAAATCAAGATCGACGGTCGGGTCATCCATGAATTGGATGACCGCGGTTTGTATGAGATGCGCCGCAAGATGGGTGTGCTGTTCCAGTTCGGCGCGCTGTTCACCGACATGTCGGTGTTCGACAACGTGGCGTTCCAGATGCGTGAACACACCGACCTGCCCGAGGAGATCATCCGCGACCTGGTGATGCTGAAGTTGCATGCCGTTGGGTTGCGGGGCACGCATCGTCTGATGCCCGCCGAACTTTCTGGCGGCATGGCCCGCCGCGTGGCGTTGGCGCGCACGGTGGCGTTAGATCCGATGTTGATCCTGTATGACGAACCCTTCGCCGGGCTCGACCCGATCTCGCTGAGTGTGGTCGGGCAACTGATCCGCAAATTGAACGACGCCTTGGGGGCGACCTCGGTGGTGGTGACGCACGACGTGCAGGAGTCATTGAAGATCGTGGACTACGTCTACTTCATCGCAGATGGCGTCATTGTGGCGGAAGGTACGCCGGATGAGATACGCGCCTCGGATAAACCTTTCGTGCATCAGTTCGTGCACGGAGAGATGGATGGTCCAATCCCGTTCCACTATCCCGGTGCAACCAGCTATGAGCAAGATTTGAAAGTGAGCGCCTGATGCCATTGGCAAAGAGTTTACGTTCAGTAGGACACCGGACGGTCGATATCGTCTGGCGTATCGGCTTGGCCTCGCGCTTCTTGTTTCTGACCCTGTTGCAATCCGGCATGAGTTTCCGCCGATTCAACTTGGTGGTGAAGGAATTGTTCGCCAGCGGGGTGATGTCCTTGATCATCATCGGCGTGGCGGGCATGTTCGTTGGTATGGTATTGGGATTGCAGGGGTTCGAGACGCTTAAGCGTTACGGCTCGGAATCGGCCTTGGGCTCGTTGGTGGCCTTGAGTCTGGTGCGGGAGTTGGGGCCCGTGCTGGCGGCGCTCTTGTTCGCCAGCCGTGCCGGTTCGGCGATGACCGCCGAGATCGGGCTGATGAAAGCGACCGAGCAGATTGCCGCGATGGAGATGATGGCGGTGAGTCCGATCGCCCGTGTGGTCGCTCCGCGCTTCTGGGCGGGAGTGATTTCCATGCCTTTGCTGGCCGCTATCTTCTCTGCGATGGGGGTGTTCGGCGGCTATATGGTCGGTGTGGTTCTCATCGGTGTGGATGAGGGATCGTTCTGGTCGCAGATGCAGGCTACAGTCGACTTCCAAAATGACATCTTGAATGGCGTGATAAAGAGTTTCGTATTTGGTTTTGCGGTCACGGTGATCGCCTTGTTCGAAGGATTCGATGCGCCGCCGACGGCAGAAGGCGTATCAGGCGCGACGACGCGCACGGTGGTGCAATCTTCGCTGGCGATATTGATGCTGGATGTCATATTGACCGCGTTCATGTTTCGAGGAGCATAAAGATGGAACGGACTAAATTGGATTTATGGGTAGGCGCATTCGTTGTCGCAGGCATTGCGGCGTTGGTGGTGCTGGCATTGAAGGTGGGGAACCTGAGTACCTACAACGTGTCGGAGACCTACCAGTTGCAAGCCTATTTCAATAACGTCGGGGGCTTGAAGACAACAGCGTCGGTCAGGAGTGCGGGAGTGCTGGTCGGGCGTGTCACCAGCATCACCTTGGATACTGCGCGTTATGAGGCAAAAGTGACGATGAGTATCGACAAGCGTTACCAGTTCCCCAAGGACACATTCGCCAATATCCTGACTTCGGGGCTGTTGGGAGAGCAATACATCGGACTGTTGCCGGGCGGCGATGAGGCGATGTTGGCCGATGGCGGTGAGTTCAAAAAGACGCAATCTGCGATCGTCGTGGAAGAGCTGATCGGGAAGTTCATGTTCAATAAGGCTGAGAATTCAAACTGATTCGATTATGGAGAAGAGTTACATGCGCAAGTTGATTGCAGCGGTCACGTTATTGGTGGCGAGCAGTTTGCCGTCGTTGTCGATGGCTGAGGGATCGCCACCGCCGGATGTATTGATCGAACAGACCATGCATGAAGTGTTGGAGATCATCAAGAAGGACAGCGCATTGCTGACCGATGAGGCGCGTCTGCTGGAGTTGGTGGATGCCAAGATATTGCCGCACTTTGATTTCGGTCGTATGACCAAGCTTGCTGTTGGCAAGGGATGGCGCACCGCGACTACGGAGCAGAAGCAAGCATTGATCGCCGAATTCAGAACCATGCTGGTTCGCACCTACACCAAGGTGTTCACCACTTACCGCAATCCGAAAGTGGAGACCAAGAGCGTTCAAGTGGCAGCCGATGTGGAAGAGATCCCGGTGAAGACCGTCATCAACTTCAGCGATGGCCGCTCGGCTAAAGTCGAATACGAGATGGAAAAGACACCGACCGGTTGGAAGGCGTTCGATGTCACCTTGGAAGGTGTGAGCTTGGTAACCAGTTATCGCGGCTCGTTCGCCGATCAGATCCAGCAGACAGGTATCGATGGTCTGATACAGAAGCTGGCTGAGACCAACCGCAACGCCACAGCGGCAAGCGCAAAAAGGGCGCAAGCGAAGTGATCGCGCGGACGGACAATGTGTTCATGGTGTCTGGCCCGCTGACCATCGATTCGGCCAAGGTGCATCAGCGTTTTCCGTTCGAGCAAGGTCGCAGCGGTGAGCAAATGGTTGTAAATCTGGCGCAAGTCGAAGTGGTCGATTCGGCTGCGGTCAGCCTGATGTTGTCCTGGATGCGTCAGGCGAAAGCCATGAACCTTGAACTCTCTTTCATCCATGCGCCGACTAACCTGCGCAGCTTGGTCGATCTTTACGGTCTGTCCGAGGTGTTGCCGTTGAATTATTCCTAATCAGTCACGAGTATCCATCCCATGCAAAAACTAGCCATCCAAGGCGGCAATCCTCTACGCGGTGAAGTGCGTATCTCAGGCGCAAAGAACGCAGCCTTGCCCATCATGTGCGCCAGCCTGCTGACCGCCGATACCTTGCGCCTGACCAATCTGCCCGACCTGCACGATGTCGGCACCATGCGCAAGCTGCTACAGCAGATGGGCGTGTCTGCGGAAACCGCAACCAGCGAGATCACCTTCAAGGGCGACAAGATCGACAAATGGGAGGCCCCCTACGATATGGTGAAGACCATGCGTGCCGCCATCCTGGTGCTGGGCCCGCTGGTGGCGCGCTTCGGCGATGCCAAAGTATCCTTGCCGGGCGGTTGTGCCATCGGTTCGCGTCCGGTCGATCTGCATATCAAAGGTCTGCAAGCGATGGGTGCGGAGATCGCCATCGAGCATGGCTACATCCACGCCAAAGCCAAACGACTCAAAGGCGCACGCATCTTCTTCGACATCGTCAGTGTGACGGGAACCGAGAACTTGATGATGGCGGCTGCGTTGGCTGACGGCGTGACCGTGTTGGAGAATGCGGCACGCGAGCCGGAAGTGGTGGATCTGGCGAACTGCCTGCGTGCGATGGGCGCCAAGATTACGGGGGATGGCACCGATAACATCACCATCACAGGTGTTGAGAAGTTGCACGGTGCGACGCACCACATCATGCCGGACCGTATCGAGAGCGGCACATTCCTTGTGGCGGCAGCAGCCACGGGCGGCAGCATTACGCTGCGTGAGACGCGCGCGGACATCCTGGAGACCGTGCTGGAGAAACTCACCGAGGCGGGCGCGAAGATCAAGGTCGATGGCGATAGCATCCATTTGGAAATGAGTGGTCGTCCGAAGGCCGTGAACGTGCGCACAGCGCCGCATCCCGCATTTCCCACCGACATGCAGGCTCAGTTCATGGCGCTCAATTGCATTGCCGAGGGCAGTGCGATGGTGATCGAGACTATCTTCGAGAACCGCTTCATGCACGTGCAGGAGTTGCGCCGCCTCGGTGCGCAGATCGATGTGGAAGGCAATACCTCGGTGGTGCGCGGTGTCGATCATTTGGAAGGTGCCACCGTGATGGCGACCGACCTGCGCGCTTCCGCCTGTCTGGTCATCGCGGGCTTGGTGGCGCGGGGCGAGACGGTCATCGATCGCATCTACCATCTGGACCGCGGCTACGAACACATCGAAAGCAAGCTGGGCCAGCTCGGTGCTAATATCCGTCGCCTTAAATAGGAACCGAACATGATCACGATAGCCCTTTCCAAAGGCCGCATCTTTGAAGAGACACTGCCGCTGCTCAAAGCAGCAGGCATCACGCCGCTGGAAGATCCGGAGACCTCGCGCAAGCTCATTTTGCCAACCAATCGCGACGACGTGCGCCTCATCATCGTGCGCGCTTCTGACGTGCCAACTTACGTGCAATACGGCGCGGCTGATATCGGCGTAGCAGGCAAGGACGTGCTGAACGAGCACGGCGGCGATGGGCTGTATCAGCCGCTCGACCTGAACATTGCCAAGTGCCGCATGATGGTCGCGGTGCGTAGCGATTTCGATTACGAATCCGCAGTGAAGCAGGGAGCACGTCTGCGTGTGGCGACCAAGTATGTGAAGACCGCGCGCGAGCACTTCGCCGCAAAAGGTGTGCACGTCGACCTCATCAAACTGTACGGTTCGATGGAGTTGGCGCCGCTGGTCGGCCTGTCCGATGCCATCGTCGACCTGGTGAGCAGCGGTGCGACCTTGAAGGCGAACAACCTCGTCGCGGTGGAAGAGATCGCGCAGATATCCTCGCGCTTGGTGGTGAACCAAGCCTCACTCAAACTCAAACGGGCCACGATACAGCCGATGCTGGATGCATTCGCCGGAGCAGTGCAATGAACATCACAAGACTCTCTACCCAACAAGCTGATTTCGATGCCACGCTGACCAAATTGCTGGCCTTTGAAGAGAACGCCGACGAAAAGCTGGAAGCGACCGTCGCCTCCATCCTTGCGGACGTGAAGAAGCGCGGTAACTCTGCCGTGTTGGAATACACCCGTAAGTTCGATCGTCTACCCTCGATAGATGAGGCTTCGATGGAATTGCCCCAGTCTGCATTGCAAGCAGCATTCGAAGGGTTACCTGCCAATCAGAAGCTCGCTTTGGAACAAGCCGCACAGCGCGTGACTTCCTATCACCAGAAACAAGTGCAGGCTTCTTGGACCTATCTGGACGAAGACGGCACCATGCTGGGCCAGCAAGTCACTCCGCTGGATCGCGTCGGCCTGTATGTGCCCGGCGGCAAGGCGGCTTATCCTTCCTCTGTGTTGATGAACGCCTTGCCGGCCAAAGTGGCGGGAGTCGCCGAACTCATCATGGTCGTACCCACGCCGGATGGTGTGAAGAATCAATTGGTGTTGGCTGCGGCGTATCTGTCCGGTGTGGATCGTGTGTTCACCATCGGCGGCGCACAGGCGGTGGGCGCGTTGGCCTACGGCACAACGACCATCCCCAAGGTGGACAAGATCGTCGGCCCTGGTAACGCCTATGTCGCCTCTGCCAAGCGCCGCGTGTTCGGTGTATGCGGTATCGACATGATCGCGGGTCCTTCCGAGATTCTG
This sequence comes from Gallionella sp., assembly GCA_029850565.1. Classification (GTDB taxonomy): domain Bacteria; phylum Pseudomonadota; class Gammaproteobacteria; order Burkholderiales; family Gallionellaceae; genus Sideroxyarcus. The sequence continues at coordinate 15,713 of JARCRR010000058.1, forward strand.
GTCATCTGCGACGGGGGCACTGATCCGGATTGGGTGGCGATGGATCTGTTCTCGCAAGCCGAGCACGATGAACTGGCACAGGCCATCCTGTTGTCGCCGGATGCCAAGTTCATCGACGCTGTGGCAGCCAGTGCCAACAAATTGCTGGAGCAGATGCCGCGCAAAGACATCATCAAGACCGCGCTGGAGAATCGCGGTGCGTTGATCCATGTGAAAGACATGGACGAAGCCTGCCGCATCAGCAACCGTATCGCACCGGAACACTTGGAGTTGTCCGTGGCCGACCCGCAAGCCTGGCTGCCCAAGCTGAAACACGCTGGTGCCATCTTCATGGGGCGCTACACCTCAGAATCGCTGGGGGACTATTGCGCAGGCCCTAATCATGTCTTGCCCACCTCGGGTACGGCGCGTTTCTCCTCGCCGTTGGGGGTGTATGACTTCCAAAAGCGCAGCAGCCTCATCCAAGTTTCCGCCAAAGGGGCGCAAAAGTTGGGTGCTATTGCATCTACCCTGGCTTTTGGCGAGGGTTTACAGGCGCACGCCCAGTCGGCTTTATATAGAAAGAACAGCTAGGAAAGGTGTTGATTCAATCTCTCTCCCGCAGGGCGAGGGATTAAGGCCGAAAGGCTTTGCAGCATCTAAGGAAACTTTAGGTTGTGTATTTTTCAGGGTTTGGGGTAGAATCCGCGCCTCATTTTTGCAACTGGTCTGGAGTTAGTCATGGCACGCGTCTGTCAAGTAACGGGAAAAGCCCCAATGGTGGGCAACAACATCTCCCACGCGAACAACAAAACCAAGCGTCGTTTCTTGCCGAATCTGCAACAACGCCGTTTGTGGGTGGAATCTGAAAATCGTTGGGTTTCTTTGCGTATAACGAATGCTGCATTGCGCACTATCGACAAGAACGGCATTGATGCCGTGCTGTTCGAGATGCGTGCTCGCGGCGAGAAGGTGTAAGGGGAACAATCATGGCAAAAGGCGCTCGCGAAAAGATCAAATTGGAATCCTCCGCTGGTACGGGGCATTTCTACACCACTAACAAGAACAAACGCACCACACCGGAAAAGCTCGAATTCATGAAATTCGACCCAGTGGTACGCAAGCACGTCGCATACAAGGAAACCAAACTTAAGTGATTCAGTGATGCTCCGGTAGGCAAAAGAAAACCCGCAGAGATGCGGGTTTTTTGTTTTGGAGCGAAACGCGTTTAGGCTTTTGCCCAGTTCTGAGCATCGGTGTATTCGTTGAACACTCGAATATCCGCATCTACGAACAAGCGCGACAGCCAAGCCTGCCAAGTGAGCCATTGGTCGTCGGTGACGACGGCGATCTTGTTGAAATCGTGGTTGTGTTGACGGCTGAAGAACTTGATCTCTTCCCATGCTACATCCGTGGTGTAGTCGATCATGCCACGCAGGTCGAAAATCAGATTGGTCTTGTCACCGCTCTTGAGTTTGTATAACGCGTGTTCTTCGAACTGCTTGAAATCGGCGAGGGTGAAGTCACCCATGACGGCGATATTGACGAGGTTGGTCTTGTCTTCGATGGTGATCATTTGCTTACCTCTGTGTTGGTTGGGGCTAGGCGCAAGCTTAACATGCCGCTGGCGATGATGAGTGCGATGCCCAACCATGCGCTGATGCTCAATAACTCGTTCCAGAATATCAATCCGAACAGGGCGGAAAACACCACGGTGCTGTAAGCCAGACTGCCGACGACCAATGTCTGTCCGATGCGGTAAGCACGGGTCATGAAGAGTTGGGCAAAGGTGGCGGATGCGCCGATGGCGATGAGCAAGGGCAGATCGCTGAGTGTGAGTGGATGGATCGTGTCGGTGAACATCCATACACCGCTGATGAGTGTGGCGCTGAGGTTGAAATAGAACACGACGCGTATGCCGGATTCACCCAGCATACCGAGTTGGCGCACGTTGAGCAGTGCAACGCCGGCAAGTACGCCTGAGATGAGGCCTAGCAATCCGGGAAAGAGTTGGTCATGCTCCAGTGTCGGTTGCAACAACAGGATGATGCCCGCAAAGCCAATCACCAGTGCCGTCGTCAATGGCGCATGGAATCTGTCTTTCAACACCAGTACGGTAAAAACCGACAAGAACAAGGAAGAGGTGTAGTTGAGCGTGATAGCGGTCGCCAGTGGTAGTACGCTGATGCAATAGAAGAACAGCAGCATGGCGATGGTGCCGGACAATCCGCGCCACAGATGCCCGCGCCAGTGCTGTGTCGCGAGTGAGAGCTTGGAGCGATGCAGCATCGCATACACGACTAGCAGGCCGAAGAAAGACCGGTAGAAGACGAGTTCGCTGCTGGTGAAGTCGGCACCGCCGAGTTTGACCAGCGAACCCATGCAGGCGAACAACAATCCCGCGACTAACATCCAAAGAGAGCCCATGCTAGTCCGTCATTCCCGCGCAGGCGGGAATCAGGTTATTGAGATTATTCATCGCAGAGCGATGACAAAACCATAAAGACATTTTGAATAAGACCACTGGATTCCCGCCTGTGCGGGAATGACGATTAAAGATGCGGGGCGAGGTTGCGCCGCAGATACTCGTGGAAGTGCAACATCCCATCCTCTGTAGGCGATTGGTAAGGGCCGCCTTCTTCGATGCCGCGTTGGTAGAGCGACTTGCGTCCTTGGTGCATCTTCAAGCAGATGATGTCGTCTTCCACTGCCGTCTCGTGATACGCCTTCTGTTCGGCTTCCACATAATCGCGCTCGAAAAGGGCGATCTCTTCCGGATAGTAGAACTCGACGATGTTGGTGCAGGATTCCGGTCCGCGCGGGACGATGGTGCTGATGACCAAGGTGTTGGGATACCACTCGACCATGATGTTGGGATAGTAGGTGAGCCAGATCGCGCCGTATTTCGGTAGTTTGCCGCCATGCAGGCGCAACACCTGTTCTTGCCATTTGCCGTAGACGGGACTGCCAACGCGGCGCAGAGCGTTGTTGATGCCCACGGTCTGCACGCTGTACTGTTCGCCGAACTCCCACTTGAGATCGTCGCAGTCTACGAAGTTACCCAAGCCCGGATGGAACGGCACCACGTGGTAATCCTCCAGATACACTTCGATGAAGGTCTTCCAATTGAAGGCGTATTCGTCCACCTCGATGCGATCCAGCATATAGCCGGAAAAATCCAAATCCTTCATCACGCCGACCTTGGCCAGATCGCGCGCGATGTCGTGCTGACCGGAGAACAACAGGCCGTTCCAGTTCTGTAATGGTGATTTGTTCAGATGCAGGCAGGGGTTCTGCGGGAAGTGCGGCGCGCCCAGCAGCTCTCCATCGTTCTTGTAGGTCCAGCGGTGCAATGGGCACACGATGTGCTGTGCATTGCCGCGACCTTCCAGCATCGTCGCTTGGCGGTGACGGCAGATGTTGGACAGCAGTTCCACGCCGTTCGGATTGCGCACCAGCATCTGCGCATTGCCGTCCAGCACGTGGTAATCGCCGAGATTTGGCACCATCAATTCATGCCCGACGTAATTCGGCCCCTGCCCGAACAGCACGCGTTGTTCAGTCTCCAACACTTTGGGGTCGAAGTACCAGCTCATCGGCGGTTGCGCGATGACGGGATTGAACTGTTGTGGTTTGGCGATCTCGGACATTCCGACGGCCTTTGTGTATAAGGG
>JARCRR010000059.1 GCA_029850565.1 Gallionella sp.
GTATGCCCCAATAACCTAGAGTCTGGCCAAAATCCTCGTTATGTTTTTCCAGGCGATCCGTCACGTTGAGAAAGCCTAAGACACCAAAGGTGGAGTTGAACAACACGCGGCTACCATCACTGGCTGCTTGTGCGAATTTGAGTTGAAGCAAGTCGTTCGCGGTGACCGTCACATCATCCAGGTTAGAGAAAAAATTATTCACCAGGGTTTGTGCAGGTCTGGGGACGACCTGCGCGTAGCTTTGCGCGACGGGTTTGATCAGCGCCTGATCCACCGTATCGTTGAAGACATAAACTTTGCGGTTGAAAGGTTCGAGCGGGTCTTTCTCTAGAGTGTATGCGCTGAGGTGGATGGTGCTACATCCAGTCAATGCTAGGCTGGCGATCAGCAGGGAAAGACGGCGTGAAGGCATGCGAAAACTTTATGAATCTCGATGCGCGGGATTATAAGCGGGAACTGATGCTTGCTGCAGCATCGCCACGCGAGTGGAGGGGGTTTCCAGGCTGACGCGCCCTAAAGCGCCAGTGCGGAAATCTTGCAGTAGTGTCATGGCCGCTTTTTCCAGATCGAACTCTTTGCCTCGGATGCGAAACCCGCGCAACTGGGCGATGGCTTCAATGAGTCCGACACCATCCATATCCGTGATGTCACATTTGTAGCGTTGCTGAACGAGAGCCGGATAACGTTCGAGCAGGATATCGCCGAGAAAAGCGGCGACTTCTTCGTCGATGATGGCATTGCGGCCGATGCTGTGACTGGCGGCGAGCATCATGCCGTCGCTCTCGTGCTCGATCTTCGGCCACATCAATCCCGGCGTGTCGATAAGCGTGGTGTGGTCGTTCAGGTCGAAGCTTTGCTGGCTCTTGGTGATGGCGGGTTCATCGCCCACTTTCGCGGCGCGGCGTTTGAGCAGGGTATTCATCAACGTGGATTTCCCCACGTTGGGGATGCCCATGATCATGATGCGCAAGGGCTTGAGCGTCGTTCCACGATGCGGGGCGAGCGGCAGACATAGCTTGGGTATCTTTACTGCGTCGCCAGCTTTTTTGCAGGACAGGGCAACGGCTTGTACGCCTTCTTGCTTGTTGAAATGATCCAGCCAAGCTTGCGTTACCGCAGGATCGGCGAGGTCAGTCTTGTTCAGTACCTTGAGGCAAGGCCGCTGGCGATGCAGGCGCAATTCGCGGATCAACGGGTTGCTGCCCGCTTCCGGTACGCGCGCATCCAATACCTCGATGACGACATCGATGCGCGCCATGGTCTCGGCCGCTTTTTTGCGTGCCGAAGTCATATGTCCGGGGAACCACTGAATTGCCATTTGATATCACCATAAATTTCGGCCGTCCTACCACGGGCGGGCGCGCATTCTAACCGTTTGACGCTTATTACTCACGCTCCCATAATCCGCCCATCCACCAACGAGACTTTGCCATGACCACTATCCGCCAGCAGGATTTCATCGACAGCATCGCCGACTCGCTGCAATTCATCTCTTATTATCATCCGCAGGACTATGTGCAGGCGTTGGCAGCCGCCTATCAGCGAGAGGAATCGCCAGCAGCCAAGGATGCAATGGCGCAGATACTCACTAATTCACGCATGTGCGCACTGGGCAAGCGCCCCATCTGTCAGGACACCGGTATCGTGGTGGCTTTTGTGCGCGTGGGCATGGATGTGCGTTGGGCGGATGCGACGATGAGCATCACCGAGATGGTGAACGCGGGTGTGCGCAAAGGCTACCTGATGCCGGATAACGTGTTGCGTGCTTCCATCGTGGCGGATCCGGCCGGACGCCGCAAGAACACTGGCGACAATACGCCGGCGGTGGTGCATTTCGAGCTCGTGCCGGGTGACAAGGTGGAAGTTGATGTCGCGGCCAAAGGGGGGGGCTCGGAGAATAAATCGCGCTTCACCATGCTGAATCCGAGTGACGACATCGTGGAATGGGTGGTGAGCCAGTTACCTGGTATGGGGGCGGGCTGGTGTCCGCCGGGGCAGCTAGGCATCGGTATCGGCGGCACGGCAGAGAAGGCGATGCTGCTGGCGAAAGAGGCGTTGATGCAGCCTATCGACATGACGGAGCTGAAAGCGAGAGGTGCTGCGAACCGTATCGAGGAATTGCGCATCGAGATATACGACAAGGTGAATGCATTGGGCATAGGCGCGCAAGGCTTGGGCGGACTGACCACGGTGCTGGATGTGAAGATATTGGACTATCCGACCCATGCCGCCTCCAAACCCGTTGCCATCATCCCGAACTGTGCCGCGACGCGGCATGTGCATTTCGAATTGGATGGCAAGGGGGTTGCAGTATTCACGCCGCCGAAGCTGGAGGACTATCCCGATGTGCATTGGCATCCGGCAGCGGATGCGCGCCGCGTGGATCTCGATACGGTCACGCGGGACGACATCAAGCAGTGGCAACCGGGGGAGACTTTGTTGCTTTCCGGCAAGTTACTGACAGGGCGCGACGCAGCCCACAAACGTATCGTGGATATGCTGGCAAAAGGCGAGAAGCTCCCATCCGACGTGGATTTTAACGGTCGATTCATTTACTATGTCGGCCCGGTCGATCCGGTGCGCGACGAAGTGGTGGGGCCTGCGGGGCCGACGACGGCGACACGCATGGATAAGTTCACCGAGACCATGTTGGCGCAGACCGGTTTGGTCGGCATGATCGGCAAGGCGGAGCGCGGCAAGGTCGGCCTTGAGGCGATCAAGAAACACGCAGCGGTGTACCTGATGGCAGTGGGTGGGGCGGCTTACCTTGTGTCTAAGGCGATACGCAGCGCGAAAGTAGTAGCCTTTGCCGATCTCGGTATGGAAGCCATCTACGAGTTCGAGGTGGAGGACATGCCGGTGACGGTGGCGGTGGATACGCAAGGCCGCTCGGTGCACGAGATCGGGCCGGCGGAGTGGAAGCAGCGGATCGGGATGATTCCGCTCAAGGTGATCTGATTTATTGGGGCAGCGCAATTTGCGAGGCTCAAAGCAGTTTGGCGGGTCTCCCCGCATTGCACTTTGGTGAACCTGGTCAGGTCCGGAAGGAAGCAGCCACAGCCAAGCGGTGCAAGTGCCGGGGGTAAGGCTCGCCTCCTTCATTTTCGAGGGTGTTTCACTCGATACGTTATAGGTGGGCGATATGTCGGCAACATCAGTGTTAGCACGCAAATGGCGTCCTAAGAACTTCGCCCAATTGGCGGGGCAAGAGCACGTCGTTCAGGCGTTGACCAATGCGCTTTCGCAAAATCGTCTGCATCATGCTTATCTCTTTACCGGCACGCGCGGTGTGGGCAAGACCACCATCGCACGCATCTTCGCAAAATCCCTGAATTGTGAATCCGGCGTCACCGCTACGCCGTGCGGCGTGTGCGGTGCGTGTACCGAGATCGACAGTGGGCGCTTCGTTGACTTGATCGAACTGGACGCCGCGTCCAATACGCAGGTCGATAACATGCGCGAGCTTTTGGAGAGTGCGCTGTATGCGCCGACCAGCGGACGCTTTAAGGTGTACATCATCGACGAAGTGCACATGCTGTCGAAATCGGCATTCAATGCGATGTTGAAGACTCTAGAAGAGCCGCCGTCGCATGTGAAGTTCATCCTTGCCACCACCGATCCGCAAAAGATCCCTGTCACGGTGTTGTCGCGTTGCTTGCAGTTCAACCTCAAGCAGATGCCACCCGCGTTGATCCTTTCCCATCTTCAGTATGTATTGGGGCAAGAGAACATCCCGTTCGAGAATGGCGCGCTGAATCTGGTGGCGCGTGCGGCGCAAGGCAGTATGCGCGATGCATTGAGCCTGATGGATCAGGCAATCGCATACTCATCCGGCAAGGTGGATGAGTCTCTGGTGCGCACCATGTTGGGTGCGATCGACCAAGGTTATCTGTTCGACTTGTTGCAATTGCTGCATGCGGGTGATGGCGCCGGTCTGCTGCGTATCGCGGACGACATGGCGATTCGCAGCATCGCCTTCGAAGCGGCATTGCAGGACCTGGCGACTCTGCTGCATCGCATCGCACTGGCACAGACCATTCCGCAAGCCATCGCAGACGATGAGCCGGAACGTGTTCGTTTGATGGAATTGGCGCAGCAGTTCTCGCCTGAAGAGATACAACTGAACTATCAGATCGCCATCCACGGGCGTAACGAGATCGATCTGGCTCCGGACGAATATGCCGGTTTCACTATGACATTGTTGCGCATGCTGGCCTTCGCAACACAAGCCACGACTGCGAGCGTGGGTCAGCCTGTGCCGCGTGCGATGCCGGTGAAGTCAAGTCCTGCACCGATAGTGCCAAGCGATTCAGGACGGGTCGCCGCTGAACACACACCGGTGAAACAGGCCGTGCCGACCCGGATCGCGGCGGTCAGCGCTGATCTGGATTGGAACACTTTGTTGTCGCAACTCAATCTGCAGGGTATGGCGAAAGAGTTGGCCAAGAATTGTGTGCTGGCGAGTTTTACGGAGGGGCGCATGGTGCTCAATCTCGCGCCACAGTTCAAGCACATGCAGAGCAACAAGGTCGCACAGGATAAATTGCAATCGACGCTCAGTGATTACTTCGCCAAACCGATCAGGCTGATTGTAGAGTTGGGGGCAACGAAGGATGTTGCCACGCCTGCCGCAGTCGAGCAGCAGGTCAGGCAGACGCGTCAACAGCAGGCTGAAGATGCCATCAAACAAGATGTGTTCGTAAGGGAAGCTCAGTCGAAATTGGGCGCGCAATTGATAGAGGGGTCGATCAGACCCGTTTAACTGGAGGAAGTGGAAATGATGAAGGGCGGATTGGGCGGCTTGATGAAACAGGCGCAACAGATGCAAGCCAACATGAAGAAGGCTCAGGATGAACTCGCTACCATTGAAGTTGAGGGGCAAGCTGGTTCCGGTATGGTCAAGGTGACCATGACGTGCGCGCACGAGGTGCGTCGTGTGAGCCTGGATCAGAGCGTGCTGGACGATAAGGAGATGTTGGAAGATCTGATCGTCGCGGCATTCAGTGACGCCAATAAGAAAGCCGCCGAGACGACTCAGAAGCGTATGAGTGGCTTTACTGCCCAATTGCCGCCAGGCATGAGTCTGCCGTTCTAAATGAATACCCCTTCCAGCCTGGAAGACCTTATTGGTGCTTTGCGCTGTCTGCCGGGTGTTGGACCTAAGTCTGCCCAGCGCATGGCCTATCACTTGCTGCAACGTGACAAGCAAGGTGCCTTGCACTTGGCACGTTCACTCGATCATGCGATCGAGAGCGTGAAGCACTGTAGCAAGTGCAATAATTTTTCCGAGGAAGAGGTCTGTTCACTGTGTCGCTCATCGCGACGAGCGACTGATCTGTTGTGCGTAGTGGAGATGCCCGCTGACTTGCTCATGATGGAGCAAGCGCAATGCTATCGGGGCATGTATTTCGTGCTAATGGGAAGGCTTTCCCCCTTGGATGGAGTGGGTGCACGCGAGTTGCCGCTGGAGCGATTGCTCAAGCGTGCACAGGAATTGGCGTGCGAGGTGATCTTGGCAACCAACTTCACCGTCGAGGGCGAGGCGACCGCGCATTACATCGCTACGATGTTGCGTGCGCATGGCATCAAGGTGTCGCGCATCGCACGCGGATTGCCAGTCGGTGGTGAATTGGAGCATGTGGATAGTGGGACATTGGCACAGGCTGTGCTGGAAAGACGAGCGGTAACGGAATGACAGAGCAAATCGAAAGTAGCCTCCCGGGTGAGCGTCTGCAAAAAGTGCTGGCACAAGCGGGTATCGGTTCGCGCCGCGAAATGGAAGAATGGATCAGCGCAGGTCGGGTGACGGTGAACGGTACGGTGGCGACGTTGGGCGTCCGCGTTTCTGAAGGCGATAAGGTGCAGGTCGATGGTCGTGTCATCCGGCTTCATCTGGAAGCAGAACAAGCGCTGCCGCGGGTGTTGATCTATCACAAGCAGGAAGGCGAGATAGTTAGTCGGGACGACCCCAAAGGGCGTGCCAACGTGTTCGACAGCTTGCCAAAGCTACGCGGGCAGAAGTGGATCGCCATCGGACGGCTGGATTTCAATACCAGTGGCCTGCTTATCTTCACGACTTCTGGTGAATTGGCGAATCGCCTGATGCATCCGCGTTTCGAGGTGGAGCGTGAGTACGCTGTGCGTGTGCAAGGGGCAATGACGGTAGAGCAGATGCGCCAGATGACCAAAGAAGGCATCGAGTTGGAAGATGGAGTGGTGCGCTTCGAACAATTGAGCGACGAGGGGGGCGAGGGGTTCAATCACTGGTACCGTCTGGTGCTGAAAGAGGGGCGCAATCGTGTGGTGCGTCGTACTTTCGAGGCACTTGAGCTACCAGTGAGTCGGTTGATGCGCGTTCGCTTCGGTATCGTCAATCTACCCCCTCGCATCAAGCGCGGGATGATGACCGAATTGGGCGAGAACGAGGTCAGAGGGATTCTCGAGTGGGTAGGTTTACCTGCGGGATACGTCAGACAATTGCCTGAAAATGAGCGCATTAAGAAGCTTTCTCGTGTGCGTCCCCGGAAAAATGAACTGGCGAGAAAGCCAGACAATCGTTAGAATCCGCGGGGTTAAAAAGGATTCTTATGTGGTTTATCCACTCTAGTTGGGCTTGTCAGGCAGGGTAAATGGAACAGCGAAGTAACAAGACCATCATTTGCAGCGTCTTTTTCTTGGATATCGTCGAATATTCCAAGAAGTCCGTCTCGGGCCAGATTTCCCTGAAGGAGCGTTTCAACGCTTTTCTTTCGATCGCCATTCGAGATGTTCCGGTCAATGATCGCATTATTCTTGACACCGGTGACGGTGCTGCGATCAGTTTCCTTGGCGACATCGAAGACGCTTTGCAAGCGGCGCTGAGTATGCGTAGCAGTTTGTTGGGCGAAGGCGTACGCATGGAGCCCACTTTGCTGGTGCGCATGGGCATCAACCTCGGTCCCGTTCGATTGGTCAAAGACATCAACGGACAGCCCAATATCGTCGGTGACGGCATCAATGTGGCGCAACGGGTTATGGGTTTCGCCGATCCCGGACAGATTCTGGTCTCTCGTTCCTACTACGATGCCGTTTCACGCTTGTCGCAAGAATATGCGGGCATGTTCCACTACCAAGGCTCGCGTACCGACAAACATGTGAGGGAACACGAGGTCTATGCTATCGGCTATCCTGGCGATTTCACTTCTACTCAGCGTAGCATCGTGCTGAAGGAGGAGATCGAACACACAACAGGTTGGCGTCGGGCACTTGCAACGACCAAAATATATTGGGAAGAGTTCATTCATAACGTCGCTTCTTGGGAGCGGCGTGGCTTGGAGGCTTTCAGAGCAGCTACATCTATTCAGAAGTCTGCAGTTGTCGGGATAGCCACAGTTGTTATGTTTTCAATGATCTTGGGGATATACAAGCTGGCACACCGCCCTGCGATGACAGATGCGAAACAAGTTGTGGCAAGTGTGCCCGTGCAGAAGGCACAAGCCAATCCTGCTTCTGCGGTGGTGAATGCCCCTAAGGTTGTCGCATCAGAAATTGAAGGCGAGAAGAAGGTTCAGGGTGTCAAACAAAGTGATCGCGTTCGTACTTTGGCAGAAACCACAGGAGGCCCTGCGGTAGTGAGTTTGGCGATATTGCCTTGGGGTGAGGTCTATCTCGATGGGAAGTTGCAAGGTATAAGTCCTCCCTTGTTTGAATTACAGGTTGTGGCGGGTACGCACAAGCTGGAAATAAGGAACTCAAGTTTTCCTGTCTACAAAGAAGTCATCAAGGCTAAACCTGGTGCAAAAATTAAAATCAAACATAGCTTTAAATGAGTTCGAATAGGAGAGTGTGATGTTGTTGCGTTGGATGATGGTGGGCCTAAGCGCACTACTCTTGGCTGGATGTAATGTGGTCAGTACTTGCGACGATGGCGGCGGCGGCATACGCCTATTCGGTAAAGACCAAGTCGAGCAAAAACTCGAGATCGGTGTCAAAGAATATGAAGAAGGGAATTATGTGACTTCAACGAACGCATTGGAGGCAGTTCTGGCAACGAAGACGGCCAGCAATGCTCAGAGGGTGCGTGCGAATAAGTATTTGGCATTTATCAACTGTGTTTCATCTCGTGAAAAAAGTTGCAGGGAATATTTCCGAAAAGTTTTAGAGATCAATCCTAATTTCAATCTATCTGCGGCGGAAGCGGGCCACCCTATCTGGGGCCCAGTATTCAATAGTGTCAAAGGTAAGTTCAGTAAGTAATTGAAGCGATGGCAGGGGACATGATTAGTCAACTTGGGCGTTACGAGATCATTAGCGAGTTGGGGCAGGGGGCGATGGGCGTCGTCTATAAAGCCAAGGATCCGCTCATTGATCGTGAGGTGGCGGTCAAGACCATCAATCTGAGCTTGGCCCAGGAAGAGCGAGAAGAATACGAGGCGCGCTTTTATCAGGAAGCCAAAGCTGCAGGACGCCTCAGCCATCCTAACATTGTGACCATCTATGACGTCGGTCGTAGCGAAGACATCGCCTACATTGCGATGGAATACCTACACGGTCGCGAGTTGCGCGACATTCTGAATGACAACAAGATACTACCGATAGTGCAGGTGATCGACATCATCGCTCAAGTTGCCTTGGGTTTGTCCTACGCGCATGAGCATGACATCGTTCATCGTGACATCAAGCCATCCAATGTCATGGTAATTCGGGATGGACATGTGAAGATCACTGATTTCGGTATCGCCCGGATGGCTTCTGCGGCGGTTCGTACTCAGACGGGGATGGTGTTGGGCTCCCCCAAATACATGTCTCCAGAGCAGGTGATGGGTAAGCTCACAGATCAACGTTCCGATATCTTTTCGTTGGGCGTGATGTTGTATGAGATGTTGACTGGGCAAGCCCCGTTTTTGGGCGAAAACGTCAATTCCATCATGTATCAGACGTTGAACACCACTCCGGCCACTCCTAGCAGCTTGAATCCTGATGTCCCCGAGATGTTGAATTTCATCGTTGCGAAAGCACTGGCGAAAGATCTGGATTCCCGCTATCAGAATGCCCGTGATCTGGCAAATGACCTGCGTGCTTGCCGTGATGCTTTGCCGCGTACATCTGCGGTCAATCCATTGCCGGATACGACTCCAAAAGCATTTAATGCAACAAATCAGGATGCCACGCCATCCGATTTGGCCGATGCGGGGGAAGAGTCAAACCAAGTGCCCACTTTGGGCTTGTCGACTTCTTTCGATTCGATGGAGGCGACCATGCGGTTGGCCTCCATGACCGCCAGCGAAGAGGATGTCGAAGAGTTATCCAAGACATTTCGCATGTCCCGCCCCAGCATGGATGACATCAATCGTGCCGGTATAGGACTTCGTGCAGATGCCGCATCGAAGGCCGCGCCGGTTTCGCGTTCCTATAGCCAACCGACGCCTCCGGCCAATGGGGGGGGCTATATCTTGCTGGCTATTATCGCACTTGTCGTGATCGGGCTTATCTCTACCATCGTGTTCTGAAAATATTTACGCACAAATGAGTGCAAGTTTTCAGAGACATTTCAAGTTGTGCCCTTCCGGATATTTTTCTGCTTTCATCTTTGTAGTTTGTTGTATTTCGCTGGCTATTCTGACCAAGCTACCCATGAGTCCGGGGTGGCAGATATTGCTGTGTCTATTGGTGGTGATGGCAAGTTCGTTCGTATTTTTGAGGGATGCCAGACTAAGCTTGGCATTTTCCTGCATTGCATTCCGATTGGACGATGAATGCGTTATCACGATGATGATGCGTGACGGAAGGCATTTGACCGGGAAGTTGATGTCGGGCGGAGTGGTACTGCCTTTTCTCGTTTTGCTCAACATCCGGTTGGATGAGGGAGGAAGGCGGAGTTTGGTGTTGCTGAAGGGCGGTATGAGCAACGACAATTTCAGACGATTGAGGATTCTGCTCAGGTGGGGCGAGGGATCTAACTCGTGGGATGCAATATAGTGGGTTTTGCCTCATCGAGCATCACCGGATAGTCCTTGCTGAAGTGCAAGCCGCGGCTTTCATGCCGAGTCAAAGCGCTTTGCACTATCAGGTCTGCGGTCTGCACCAAGTTGCGTAGTTCCAACAGGTCGGCCGTGACATGGAAATTGCGGTAGTACTCGTTGATCTCTTCGTGCAACAAACGGATGCGATGTTGGGCGCGCTGTAAACGTTTCGTGGTGCGCACGATGCCAACATAGTCCCACATGAAACGGCGCAATTCGTCCCAGTTGTGCGAAATCACGACCAATTCATCGGCATCCGTGACGCGACTCTCATCCCAAACTGGCAATGGCTGCGGTTCATGTGCAGGTTTGTTCAGAATGTCTTGGGCGGCGGCATCTGCGAATACCAGGCATTCCAAAAGGGAGTTGCTTGCCAAGCGATTTGCTCCATGTAAACCCGTGCTGGCTGTTTCGCCGATGGCATACAGGTCTTGTACATCAGTGTGAGCAGAGAGGTCGGTCATTAGGCCGCCGCAGGTGAAATGCATTGCGGGTACGACAGGGATGGGTTGCTTTGCGATATCGATACCCAGTGCCAAACAGCGTGAGTAAATGGTTGGGAAGTGTTCACGCAAGAAAGATTCGGACTGGTGTGAGATGTCTAGATACACGCAATCCAGTCCGCGTTTCTTCATTTCATAATCTATGGCGCGCGCCACCACATCGCGCGGCGCAAGTTCGGCACGCTCGTCATGCCAAGGCATGAAGCGTGTCCCATCAGGGAGTTTAAGTAAACCTCCCTCGCCACGTACCGCCTCGCTGATCAAGAAAGATTTTGCATGAGGATGGTAAAGACAGGTCGGATGGAATTGCATGAATTCCATATTGGACACCCGGCATCCTGCGCGCCATCCCATTGCGATCCCGTCACCGGTGGCTGTGTCAGGGTTGGTTGTATAGAGATATACCTTGCCTGCGCCGCCTGTTGCCAGCACCGTATTGTTTGCGGCGATCGTCAGCACGTTTCCGGAAGATGAATCGAGAACGTAAGCGCCGAGGCAGCGCTGTTCGGAGAGCCCGAGTTTCTTTGCAGTGATCAGATCGACTGCGATGTGATGCTCTAGGACAGTTACGTTGGGATGGGCGAGTACCTTTTCGGAGAGGGTCTGTTGTACAGCCTTTCCGGTCGCATCGGCTGCATGGATGATGCGGCGGCGACTGTGCCCGCCCTCACGGGTAAGGTGGTAATCATTTGCCCCATTCTCCTCTTTTGAGAAAAGAACTCCCTGTTCGATCAGCCAATTGACTGCCGCCGCGCCGCGCTCGACTACGAACCGGGTCGTCACGGGGTCGCACAGCCCGGCCCCCGCTGTTTGGGTGTCGCTGATGTGTTCATCAAGGCTGTCTTCAGGGCTTTGCACCGCAGCAATCCCGCCTTGCGCCCATGCGCTTGCTCCGTCCAGCAGGTGTTTTTTGGTGACGATGCCGATTTTTTGACGGTCAGCAAGCTTGAGTGCCAGCGAAAGACCGGCTAATCCGCTACCGATGATGAGGGTGTCAAAGCGCAACACGTGGCTGAGAATGAGTGACTGACATTGGCGTGACTATAGCAAATCTTGCCTTTCCAATCGGACAAATGAACTAAATTTTTCTGACGTTGTCCATCCGCGCGTTACGGGCAAGGCTGACGATATGCACCCGTCCGGTTATACTGGAAGGCCACGCATAGTGGCTCAATATTCATAAGACCGGGAAACGGAATGGGTGACAGGGAGGTCGATCAACAGCTGGTAGAGCGCGCGCAACGCGGCGATAAGCACGCGTTCGAGTTGCTGGTGGTCAAGTATCAGCGCCGCTTGGGAAGATTGATTTCGCGGTTCGTGCGCAATACCGCCGAGGCTGAGGATCTGACGCAAGAAGCGTTCATCAAGGCCTATCGGGCATTGCCGGCTTTTCGTGGGGATAGTGCTTTCTACACGTGGCTGTACCGTATCGGTATCAATACGGCCAAGAACTATTTGCTGGCCCAGGGAAGGAAAGCGCCTACCAGCACTCCGTTCGATGCCGAAGAGGCTGAGGATTTTGAGGATGCGTCTCTATTGCATGAGGTGGCCACACCTGAAAATGAGTTGATGAGCAAGCAGGTGGTGGATGTGGTGAACGCTTCCTTGCAGCAGTTACCCGAAGATCTGCGCACAGCGCTGACATTGCGCGAGATCGAGGGTTTGAGTTATGAGGAGATCGCGGCGGTGATGAATTGCCCGATCGGCACAGTCAGATCGCGCATATTCAGAGCGCGCGAGGTGGTCGCCACGAATCTGCGGCCACTGTTGGGAACAAGCGAAGACAAGAGGTGGTGAAGATGAAACAAGAGATATCGGTATTGATGGATGGCGAGATGTTCGAGGATGAGGCGGATACGTTCTTCGATAGATTGAAAAAACATCCGGAAGCTCGACGGGATTGGGCAACCTATCACTTGATCGGTGATGCTTTGCGTCAACCGGACCACATCCATCGCGACCTCAGTTCATCTTTCAGAGAACGCTTGCAATCTGAACCGACCATCTTGGCACCCCATAGTCGCAGCCCGCAAAAGATCAGACACTACGCCCTTTCAGCGGCGGCTTCTGTGATGGCATTGGCCATCGTGGCATGGATGTCGATGCAGATCGGAAACGAGCCGGCACCCCAGATGGCGTCTGTTCAGCAAAACAATGCGATTAGACCGGCCTCTTTTCAGGCTAATGACTATTTGATGGCGCACCAAGAGGTCTCACCCAGTGCCGATGTTCAAGGTGCGGCGACTTATATCCATACGGTGGCTTCAAAATAGTGCGAATCGAATCTCTAAAATTAGGTGCTGGTTTTTTGCTGCTGCAACTGGTTACAGGGGTAGTTTGTGCCGATCCGTTGCTTGAGGACTCCGATTGGTTGAAGACCATGGCGTTCGCGGGACACCAGACCAACTACAGCGGTGTCTTTGTCTATCAATCCGGTGGGCGGGTCGAGATGTCGCGTATCACGCATATTGCTGACAAGACCGGCGAGCACGAGCGTTTGGAGGGTCTGGATGGTCTTAAGCGTGAAGTCATCCGCAATAACGACAAGGTCTGGCTCTATCTGGGCGATAAAAAAGTTCGGATAGAGAAGCGTCGTGCGCAACGCGCTTTCCCGGCATTATTGCCTGAACAGATACAGACGCTGAAAGAGAATTACCAGATCAGTCAAGGTGAGGAAGATAGGGTCGCCGACTATCATGCGCACACCGTGTTATTCCACCCCAAAGACAATCTGCGCTACACGCGAAAGATGTGGGCTCACAGCGAATCCGGTCTGTTGCTAAAGGCGGTAGTGTTGGATGAGCGTGGTCGTGTGATCGAGGAATATGCTTTTTCGCAGATAGAGATAGGCGGCAAAAACATCAATCACAAATGGGTAGTCCCCAATGAGACGGAAGCGTCTCGTTTGGCCGGGCAAAAGAATCTGTCTCCTTTGCCCAAGGCAAGTTTTGAGAACGCACCGAGCGGGTGGCAAGTCGATTCCGTTCCTGCGGGCTTCAAAAAGATACTGGAGATGCGACGCACCATTGCGGATAAAAAATTACCAGTGGTACATATCGTCTACTCGGATGGTTTATCGGGCATCTCAGTGTTCATCGAAAAAGTCAGTGAGGTGACTGACATTCCCGGATTGTCAGGCCGCGGTGCGGTGCATATGTACAACCGCTTGGTAGGTGACAATCTGGTGACTGTGGTTGGAGAGGTACCTCCCAGGGTGGTGATTCAAGTCGCTGATTCGGTCCGTTTCGCAGGTGAATGAGATGCTGGAGATGCGCGCCATCGTGTTGAGTATCAAAGGCCGAGAAGCCGAGATAAGCCCGTTAGGGGGCGGTGGTTGCGGTCATTGCAACAGCGAGGGTGGATGCGGAAGCGGCAAGTTGTCGAAGATGTTTTGCAGTAGCGAGCCGCGTAGCTTCATTGTGTTCAACCAAGCAGGTGCGAAGGTGGGTGACGAGGTCGACATCTCTTTGCCGGAAGGCAGTCTGTTGCACAGCTCTTGGCGCATGTATCTGTTACCTTTGCTGTTGATGCTGGGGGCCGGGTTCGTCGGTGTTTCATTTGCCAACGATGCCTCCAGCCGCGATGGTTATGCATTGCTCGGTTCTTTGGTGGGCCTGATGTTCGGGTTCGCTTTGGGCAAGTTCCTGCCTACTGCCAATAACTCAAGAGCTGTCGTTCAGGCTATCGTTTCACCCCGTTCTCAATCTTGATTCTCAATGAGGAAAAAATGATCAAGCGTCTTCTCGTGTTGACTTTGGGTGTTTTGGCTACGCATATCGCCTTGGCCAAAGATCTGCCTGACTTCACCGAATTGGTGGAGAAGCAGGGCGCGGCAGTGGTGAACGTAAGCACCACTCAGGTCATACGTGCTCCCCAAGCTTTTCAGGGCATGCCGAACCTTCCTGAGAACGACCCTTTCTATGAGTTCTTCCGTCGTTTTGCGCCACAGATGCCGCGCGAACAGGAATCGCAATCGCTGGGTTCCGGTTTCATCATCAGTGCGGACGGTTACATGCTGACCAATGCGCATGTGGTCGACCGTGCGGACAAGATCACGGTGCGCTTGTCGGACAAACGTGAGTTCAAGGCTAAGGTGATCGGGGCGGATAAACGTACTGATGTGGCCTTGCTCAAGATCGAGGCGACAGGGTTACCCAAGGTCACCCTGGGGAATCCGGGTCTGCTCAAAGTGGGTGAATGGGTGTTGGCCATCGGTTCTCCCTTCGGTTTCGACAGCAGCGTCACGGCGGGCATCGTGAGTGCCAAGGGGCGTTCGCTACCGCAGGAAAATTTTGTCCCCTTCATTCAGACGGACGTGGCGATCAATCCGGGCAACTCGGGAGGCCCCTTGTTCAATATGAAGGGCGAGGTGGTCGGCATCAATTCCCAGATTTACAGCCGTTCTGGCGGTTATATGGGATTGTCGTTCTCTATCCCCATCGATGTGGCAATGGATGTGGTCAATCAGTTGCGTACTACAGGCAAAGTCACACGCGGACGTATCGGTGTGAGCATCCAAGAAGTGACACGTGAATTGGCGGACTCATTTGGGTTGCCCAAACCGGCTGGCGCGCTGATCTCCGGAGTGGAGAAGGCGGGGCCGGCAGACAAAGCGGGGGTGCGCCCAAGCGATGTGATCCTTAAGTTCGATGGCAAGGCGATAGCAAACTCCGCCGACCTGCCTCGTATCGTGGCGGTAACCAAGCCGGGAAATAAGGTCACAGTGCAACTGTGGCGCAAGGGTACGACGCTTGAAGTCGCCTTGGTGGTTGGGGAGATCCAGGACAATATCGAAAAGGCACGCGCTAAGGACAACAAGGAAGACCAGTCACAGTCGCAAAGTGTGAGCCGTCTCGGGCTGACGCTGAGTGAATTGACCGATGAGCAAAAAACCGAACTTCAAGTCGAGGGGGGCTTACTGGTTGAAGACGTCAAAGGAGCCGCCGCGCGGAGTGAGCTGCAGCGCGGTGATGTGATCTTGGCCATCGGAAACATTGAACTTCGTACCGTCGAGCAATTCAACGAAGTGCTGAAAAGAGTGGAGCAAGGCCGCAATATTGCGCTATTGGTGCGCCGGAACGATGGAACGGTCTATGTTCCTATCCGCTTGGACGAAAAGCAATAGCCCCAAGGTCTGCCACGTATCCCCCAAATCGGCTAGAATCCGCGCCT
>JARCRR010000060.1 GCA_029850565.1 Gallionella sp.
ACGTTGTTCATCGACATCTGCGGCGGGAACTGTTCGGTGGTGATGCCTGCCGCTTCGTGGCGCATCAAATCATCACGTTTCAAGTACAGCAACTTCGGCTGTTCGCGCTCCACTTCCTTGCGCCATTTCTCGAATGCAGCACCGTTGTGCATCCCTGCGGGGATGCGCTGGTCGTAGAACGCGAAGATGAGTTCGTCATCCACCAGCACATCGGGGCGGCGCGACTTGTGCTCCAGCGCCTCGATGTCCTCGATCATCTTTTGGTTGTGCGCAAAGAACGGCGCGAGCGTGTTGAACTCACCGTTCACCAGCGCCTGGCGAATGAACACCTCGCGCGACTCTTCCGGCTGCATCGGTCCGTAGTGCACGCGCTTCTTGGGATTGATGAGCAACCCGAACAAGGTGCTGCGTTCCCACGCCGCCACCTGCGCCGCCTTCTTCTCCCAGTGCGCGTCAAAGTAGCTGCGCTTGATGAGATGCGCGCCCACCTCTTCCAGCCACTCGGGTTCGATACGTGCCATGCAACGCGCGAACAACTTGGTGGTCTCCACGATCTCCGCCGCGAACACCCACTTGGCACCTTTCTTCGCCAACACCGAATTCGACGCGATGAAGAACTTGATCTCGCGCGGACCAAGGTAATGCGGCTCGCTGGTGGAGCGGCAACCGATGTTGCCGAGTAGGCCAGTGAGCAAGGCTTTGTGTATCTGCTCGTAGGTCGCAGGCTGCTCGTTGAAGCGCATCCCCATCTCACTCACCTGCGCATGGAGCTGTTGGTATAACTCATGCCACTCGCGCAGTCGGATGGGCGACAAGAACTTCTCGCGGCATTCCTGCGACCATAGCTTGTTGGTCTTTTTATGTTTCACCGCCTCTTGGAACCACGCCCACAACTTGAGGTAGGCCAGGAAATCCGAACGCTCGTCGTTGAAGCGTTGATGCGCCGCATCCGCCGCTTCGCGCTTGTCTGCTGGACGGTCACGCGGGTCTTGCAAGGCCAAGGCACTGGCGATGATGAGGATCTCGTTCAGACAGTGGTATTGCCGCCCCGCCAACAGCAAGCGCGCCACCTTGGGGTCGAGCGGCAACTTGGCTAGTTCGTGGCCGAGCGGCGTGAGCTGGCGTTTGTCGTCGATGGCATTCAGTTCTTGCAACAACTGGTAACCATCGACGATGGCACGCGAACCTGGCGGCTCGATGAAGGGGAAGGCTTCGACCTCGCCCAACCCCAATGCACTCATGCGCAGGATGACCGTCGCCAGCGACACGCGGAAGATCTCCGCATCGGTGAACTCGGGACGTTGCAGAAAATCCGCCTCTTCGTAAAGACGGATGCAGATACCGCTCATCACGCGGCCGCAGCGGCCTGCACGCTGATTGGCGGCTGCACGCGAGATGTTCTCGATGCGCAACTGCTCCACCTTCTGGCGCACGCTGTAGCGATTGATACGCGCCAGCCCGCTGTCAATGACATAGCCGATATTGGGCACGGTGAGCGAGGTCTCCGCCACATTGGTGGCAAGCACCACGCGGCGCATACCGGATGCGGGCTTGAACACCCTGTCCTGCTCAGCGATGGATAGGCGCGAATACAGCGGCAGTATCTCGATGCCCTTGTGCTGGTGCTTGCGCAATGCCTCCGCGGTGTCGCGTATCTCGCGTTCGCCCGGCAGAAACACCAGCACATCGCCACGTAGCCCACCGATAGACAATTCTTCCAATGCACTGCATATCGCCTGCGGCACATCTTGCGTATCGCCCTCCTCATTCTGCTGCGGCGGACGGTAACGCACCTCAACGGGATAGGTACGGCCGGAGACTTGGATGATGGGAGCGTGGTTTAGCCCCTCGCCCACTGGGAGAGGGGGTGGGGTGAGTGAAGGTTTTGAAGTTGAAGCATTTGCGCTCAACCAATCAAATATCGTTTGAAGCACTCCCTCAGTATTCGCCAACGCTTCGTTATTCCAAAAGCGCAAAACAGTAATACCCTGCTCCTTCAGCCAAGCACTGCGCTTTTCATCATGCTTCAGTTGCGCATCCTCACCATGCTGACCACCATCCAGCTCAACAGCAAGTTTCGCTTCGTGACAATAGAAATCGAGGATGTATGCCCCAAGCGGGTGCTGGCGACGAAACTTGAAATCGAGTATTTGCCGATCTCTTAACAAATTCCAAAGTAACTGTTCTGTGTCTGTAGTGTTCTTGCGTAATTCTCGAGCATGGGTAAGCAGGATTTCAGGAAGTGCTGCATGCAGCTTAGAGTGCTCCCTCACCCCAGCCCTCTCCCGTGGGGAGAGGGAGTTAGAGCGGCTCGCTGAATTTAGTCCCTCTCCCACTGGGAGAGGGGTTGGGGTGAGGGAACTCTCTTTCAACGCAGATAAAGTCGTTGAGTCCCTACACGCAAAATGCTTCGCAAACCGCTCCGCATCGATGGTCGCCGAGGTGATGATGACCTTCAAGTCCGGCCTGCGCGACAACAGTTGGCGCAGATAACCCAATAAGAAATCAATGTTGAGCGAACGCTCGTGCGCCTCGTCGATGACGATAGTGTCGTAATTCTTCAGCAGCGGATCGTGGTGTATCTCGGCCAGCAAGATACCGTCCGTCATCAGTTTGACGCAGGTGTCGGGCGACACTTTGTCGTTGAAGCGCACCTTGTAGCCGACCAGCCCACCCAACTCGGATTTCAGCTCGTGCGCGATACGTGCCGCCACGGAACGAGCCGCCACGCGGCGGGGTTGGGTGTGACCGATAACGCCCAGCACACCGCGCCCCAAGCTCAGGCATATCTTGGGCAACTGCGTGGTCTTACCGGAGCCAGTCTCACCGCACACGATGACGACCTGATACTTCTCAATGGCTTGCGCCAAGTCCTCACGCCGCGCCACTACGGGCAGGTCGGCAGGATATTCAATGGCGGAGAGTTGTTGGATACGCGCCAGACGACGCTGGGCGATGGTGGATAGTGCGGAATTCATGGCGCGCGATTTTACCTTCTACCGCCACCATTCACATACCAATCAGACTCTGTGACTCCAGTAACCAGGCTCACGATGGCAATGCATAACCGCAACGATGAGGATGTAATCTTTCTCTATCGTGTACAGAACAGCATACGGAAAAACTTTAGTTAGATAACGGTGCACATCGTCTTCAAGTACACGCCACGCATCTGGAGATTCAACGATATGGTCAATTGCGCTTTGTACTGCGGAAGAAAAACGAAGCCCTAGTCCGATCTGTTGTTTCTCGTAATAGACAGCGGCGGATTGAAACTCACTAAATGCTTCTGGATGAAACCGGTAGTTCATCGCCCAATCGACGCACGCACTTGGGCGAAAACGTCTTCACCTGAAATCGTTGCCACCTCACCGCTTCGCACTTCATCAAGGCGACGACGCACCTCTTTTATCCACAGCTGGCGGATATAGCCATCTTCAGCAGGATCAAGGCTTTCCACTAAACGGTCGGCCAACAATGCCCGCGCCTCGCTCGGCAAAGACAATGCCTCTTCTGCAATCTGCTCTACGGAAATGT
Organism: Gallionella sp.; assembly: GCA_029850565.1. Lineage (GTDB taxonomy): Bacteria > Pseudomonadota > Gammaproteobacteria > Burkholderiales > Gallionellaceae > Sideroxyarcus. Next base: position 3,538 of record JARCRR010000060.1, read on the forward strand.
TCATGTTCTTTTCCTTTCAACCATTGATGGCGCATTGTTGCCGATAGCCGAGATTGACGCAATGAGACATGCACAAAAAACAGGGGAGACCGAAGTCTCCCCTGTTCATTTACTGCTAGGCTTTTGTGTGATGAAGGTCGCTTGCGCTAGTTCATCCTACGCGAGCTTTAACTTACCATGCAGATTCCAACATCAGAGTCAGCAGGTTCTTGCTACCCTTGAAACCGTTAACAGCAACGGTTGTTGCATCGCTTGCGCCGCCTGCATTGAATGCAGAGCCAGAACCGAGCGAGTAGTTCGCAACCACTGCTACGTTCTGAGCCAAGTCATACACACCGGTGAAGGTGATGTAATTCTCAGTTTCGCCAACGCCGTTCTTACCGCTCAGGTAGTTAGCACCAACAGACAGAGTGTGCGGGATAACAGTCACATCAGCACCAACTTGAACAGCAGAGACGTCGTTGGTTGTAGATCCGTTGTAATTGTTCAACACAGCGCCTACAGCAGCGTCAGACTTCGGAGCTTTGGAGTAAGCAGCATACACACCTGCCTCCATACCTGCCACTGCACCGTGAGCCTGGCCTGTGAAGCCCATAGCACTGGTCTTGACCTTGGCGGATGTAGGAGCAACCGTTGCACTACCTGCGGAAGCGGAGGTATAGCTTTCACCAGAGATGAACTCGCCGCTGATGACCATAGCCCAGTCAGCGATGGTTGGCGTTGCCGCTACGTGTACCGCTGTCGAAGACATAGTAGTTGCAGACGCAAAGCTTGGCGAGAAACGGGTCACGTTGATGTAGCCCATATCGTGGTGAGCAACCAGAGCGATACCGGAAGTAGCACCATTACCCAAACCTGTGTACTGGTGAGCGTAGACCTGAGTGCGGTTTTCAGTCCAACGAATCGCGCGGTTAATAGCGTTGCTGGATTCTGTATAGCCGTAGAACGCGCCCAAAGTATCAGTCGAGAACGGAACGACTTGCACCTTCAATGCATCCAGTTCAACGGTGACTGGAACGCGCAGACCCGCAGCGAATGCACCGCCTGCTGTCAGGTTGTTTTCCATCATCATACCGACCTTGATAGCGCCGTTATCAGCTACGCGACCGCCGAAGAACAGGGAGTATTCATCTGGATATTGCCATTGACCACCGTTCGTGCCCGCACCAGCAACTGCGCCAGTAGGATCAGAACCATCAGTCTTCTGATAACGAACCTTCAACAGAACGGCTGCGTTCAATGTCGATGGGATGGACAGGTGTTCGCCTTCCACTTTTTCTTGCGAACCCATCATGGTGAAGCCAGCGGACTTGAATGCGCGACCAAAACCATTCAGGACTGGAAAGTGTTGTGCGTGGCAAGCATTACAAGCCATGCCTGTTTGACGTGCGAATGCTGGGATAGCGGAAGCTTCTGGTGCGAAGGCTGCTGCAGCCAATACGCCTGCCAGTGAGAGAGCTACTTTCTTCATTATTTCTCCTCGAAATTTAATTGCGGGATAACCAATTGAATGATTTTTTGACCTAGGTCAATTAACCACCGGGGCGCACCTTATCGAAGAGAGAGAGACAGTGTCAAAAGGTTTGTCCGATTTGTTGCAGTTTTGCAACACTCCTGAGTGCCCCTATTTTATTGCGGTCATGATGAATCGCACATTTCCATCCTGATTCTCCAGCAATATCAATCGATACCCCATTTGTTGCGCCCAGCGGGCGGCTTGATACAGACCCACGCCCAAACCATCTTCCGATTGCACGACCGTGTGCAGCAAGCTACCGACGACCCCTTCGGATACTGCGCTACCCGTATCGCTGACTTCCAGACATAAAGGATCAACCCCCATGTACACAGTGATACGGATACCAGGTTCGCGCAGTCGTTTGTTGCTGGCATTCTCCAACAGGTTGTCGATGACGCAGTCGAACATGGGGGCGGGGATTGGCGCGCTACTGATGCCTTCCGATATCCATTCAATATCACGATGTTGATGGCGCTGCCGAACCGTTTCCCACCAATTCGCCAGCGACATTTGAGATTCTTCACTCGCCTCGCCCGGCGCCTTGAGCTTGGTTAGCAGCGATTCGATACGCTGAGTCAACACCGGAAGTTGATTTTTCAAGATGGGTTGTGCTTTGGCAGAATCGTGCTGTGCGACCGAGGTGAGCGCGAACAAGGATTGCAACATATTCTTCAGGTCATGCGTAAGGCGCGCACCCGTCTCATAGATGACTTGCTGACGAGTCATCTCGCGCAGACGTTGTTCGCGTCGCTTGGCTTGATAGAAATATCCCAATAACTGGACAAGCAACCTCATGTGCAACATCACCGTCGGCGAAATCGCTTGGCGTGTGAACAAGGTCATCATCAAGTCGTCCTCGCATAGCTCGATCCGATAGGGACTGGATGCCCCCAATGTGCCATGCCCCTCTTCCGACGCCCAAGATAGCCCCGAGATAGAGGGCATCTCGGCCAGATACGCGGTCGCGCGCGTCAAAAAGGTGGCAGGGTTCTGCTCTTGTTGTGCGGCCGAGGCGATCTGTTTCAGCCATTCCTCCAGCGGCGTACCGATAGACAATACATAGCGCGAGAAGCTGACCTGCAACCCTGAAAATCCCATACGCGGATTCCACAGAATCCCCAAGACAGTCAAAGCGATCCCCAGCATGAACAATGTGCGCAGCAAAGCTTCCAGATAACTGACTTTGCCCAGCGTCATAAATGATAAAGCCCCCAAGACCAACAGTGTCAGCAAGGTAAACAACAGCAATACATAGATAAAATCCACCGCATGCACGTTATCGCTTGATTCGCGTTCCAAAGGCAAAACAGCCATGATGACAAGCAGCAGGGGGAGGACCAGATTCAATATATTGCTCGTCACATCCTCGAATGCAGGCAGATTCAACAAATAAGGCGTGATGAAGAGCAGTAGCACCGCAAGCAAATAGGCCATCAACAACAAATGGTAAGCACGTTGCCAACGCGAAACATAATTAAAGACGCGCCCACCCACCAACGCGAACAAGCCACTCACCCAAAAGGCCATCACCCACCAGTTGAGCCAAGCCAATGCCGCCAAGCTTATGGCCAAGATGAAGATCGAATTACCCCAGCTCAGTTTTGTTTCTTTGCGCCAAAGCGGTTGCCACACTAGGAACAATCCCAAGTGCGCCAGCAACAAGGGTTTGGTCCATTGATGTTCCAAACCCAACCACAGCGCAAACTGCAACATGAACAACATGGCAAACGATAGCCACCGGCTGGAACGCACCCATTGAGCTGAATAATATGTCGACATTGCGTCAGTTTTTGTCAGTAATTGGTCATTTTGACTGCTTTTATTCCATATCCCATCCAAGATCGCCGGGTGTGCAATCCGACAAACTCCTACCACTCATGATTGTTAGGTGTCATTTAAGCTTTTGTGTCATTTTAAAATTTATCTGGCATAACTTTTGCTGTAACACTGTCGCAATTATTGTATTACTAATGAATCACCGACTATTGAAAGTGGAGAAAAATATGAAACGCAATCAATCCGGCTTTACTTTAATCGAAATCGCCATCGTGCTGGTGATTATCGGGCTGCTGCTCGGCGGCGTAATGAAGGGACAAGAACTCATCAACAGCGCCAAGGTGAAGAATCTGGCTGCTGACTTCAAGAACACCTCGCTGTATATCTACAGTTATCAGGACAAGTTCCGCTCTTTGCCTGGCGATGATGCGCTCGTTACATCCCACATTACTAGCGCAGTGCAAGCCGTATCTCAAGTGGCTAGTACCACAACCATTGGGAACGGCAGGATTGATGGCAAGTGGGACGATTACACCGCGACAACGATGGAGTCCATTTTGTTCTGGCAGCATGTCCGCATGGCTGGTATCGCAACTGGCATTACCAATGTAAATGATTCGACAGGCGCATATACTCAAAGAAATACTCTGGGAGGTGTTGTTGGTGTAACCAATTCTGTTAACGATTTGCCGATAGCAGGCCTTAAAGGGGCTTACATTGTTTGCTCAGCTAACATCCAAGGTAAGTTTGCCAAACAACTCGACATCATGATGGACGATGGCGTAACAAATTCTGGCAGCATGATGACTGCCCTAACAGTGACTGCTGATGTAGGTACAGCCGCCGTAACAGCCAAGGCAAGTGCTGATGTGGAAGACAATACGCTATACACCGTCTGCATGGGCGTTTAATCCAACTCCTGCATGACCTCAAAGCCCGCTGTTCGCAGCGGGCTTTTTGTTGTCCGTCATTCCCGCGTAGGCGGGAATCCAATGGTATGGTTGGATATGCTTTGAGATATGACTCTGCCGAGCAACAGATTGTCTTAGCTCGACAGGACAGACGGGAGCAGACACCCATCTTCAGTGTTGCAGAATCATTGATGGATATGGCGACACTAAATCTATGAACCGGATTCCCGCCTACGCGGGAATGACGATTACCCCTCGCGCAACCTTTTCTCCGCCGCTTCCAAGGTCACGGGTTGCCCCAACAACAACAACACATCCCCTGCACGCAGCAACATATCGCCGGAGGGTTCGTTACCCAGCATGTTGTGACGGCGCACGCCGTTCACTTCGACGTTGAGTTCATCCAACTTGAGATCGCCCAATCGTTTGCCGACTGCCGCGTGTTTCTCGCTCAGCATGACGTTGTGGAAACGGGGCTGTAACTGTTCGGTGTCTTCGCCGACCTCTGTTTGCGGCGTTTTCAAATAGCCGCTGAACATGCTGTAGCGTTTGGCACGCGCCTCCTGCACACGACGCACCACGCGACTCAGCGGAATTCCCGCCATGAGCAACGCTTGCGAGGCGAGCATGACACTCCCTTCCAACACTTCGGCGACCACTTCGGTCGCACCGGCCTTCTTCAGTACATCTACATTGGTGTCGTCGGCAGTACGCACGATGACGGGCAGATCGGGGCGCGCTTTGGTGACGTGGTGCAATATCTTCAATGCTGAATGTTTGTCGTCATAGGTGATGACCAAGGTCTTGGCGCGCATCAGCCCAGCCGCTTGCAACACTTCATGTTTCGCCGCATCGCCATAGACGACGCGCTCACCCGCATCGTTCGCCTCTTTGACGGCACGTGAATCCAGATCGAGCGCGATGAAGCTGAGGCCTTCCATCTTCAAGAACTTGGCCAGTGCCTGCCCGCTACGCCCATAGCCGCAGATGATGATGTGTTGTTTCGCCGCCATGCTCTGCACGGCGATCTGGTGCATCTGCATGGCGCGGTTCATCCATTCGTCCGGCGATAAGCGGCGCACGATAGCTTCCGAATATTGGATAAGGAAGGGGGCGATGAGCATGGAGATGAGCATGGCGGCCAACACGTTCTGCATGACATCCGCAGGTAGCAGGCTCACACCTCCAGCCAGCGTCAACAACACGAAGCCAAACTCCCCGGCTTGTGCCAAGCCGATGCCGGTATGCAGCGCAGAGCCCCAGCTTCCGCCAAAGACGCGCACCAGTACAGCGACCACCAGCGCCTTGAACGGCAGCAGGATGAGCAGTAACAGCAGTATCCATCCCCATCCGACGAGGATGGCATGGATATCCAACAGCATGCCGATAGTAACGAAGAACAGGCCGAGCAGGACATCGCGGAACGGCTTGATGTCCTCTTCCACCTGATAGCGATATTCGGTCTCTGAAATGAGCATGCCCGCGACGAATGCGCCCAGCGCCAGCGACAGTCCGCTCAATTCGGTGAGCCATGCCATACCCAGCGTGAACAGCAACACGTTGAGCATGAACAGTTCGGAAGATTTCTGTTGCGCGACCAGATGGAACCAGGGACGCAATAGTTTCTGACCGAAGATCAGCAACGCGGACAATACGACCGCCGCTTTGAGCATAGCAACCGCGATCGTGCCACTCAGGTCGCCACCGCTTTGTGCAAGCGCGGGAATGACGATGATGAGCGGAACGACGGCCAGATCCTGGAACAGCAGCACACCCATGATCTTCTGGCCGTGCGGTGCGTTCAGTTCCGCGCGTTCGACCAGCATCTTGCTGACGATGGCAGTCGAGGACATCGCCAAGATACCGCCCAAGGCCAAACCCGCCCGCCAATCCATCGCAAAAGCCAAACATGCGAGCATCACCAGCCCGATGGTAAACACCACTTGCGCCGTGCCCAGCCCGAATACAAGCCGTTGCATCGCACGCAACTTGGCCAGACTGAATTCGAGACCGATGCTGAACATGAGGAACACCACGCCGAATTCGGCAAGATGTCGCGTCTCTGGTGCGTCGGGTATCCATCCCAAGGCGTGCGGCCCGATGAAGATGCCTACGATGAGATAACCCAGCATGGCGGGCAGATGCAACAGACGGAACAGCACCACCACCGCGACGGCGGCGGCAAGCAAAATAAGCAGCAGATGTAAGGAGCTATCCATGCCCCGATGATGCCTCAAGTTGGTGCACTTGCAAAATCGTTCCGGCATCAAGAGCCACTGCTATAATTTGTCGCATGGATAAAAACATTTCTGCCGGGCCCCATGCGCTCGATCTTGCACGCCAAGTGTTGAACATCGAAGCTGCCGCCGTTCAAGCACTTGTGCCGCGTATAGACGACCACTTCCTTAAAGCACTCAACCTGATTCTCGCTTGTCATGGACGAGTGATCGTGAGCGGCATGGGCAAGTCTGGCCACATCGCACGCAAAATCGCGGCGACCCTTTCCAGCACCGGCACGCCGGCTTACTTCGTACATCCCGGTGAAGCCAGTCACGGCGACCTTGGCATGGTCACATCGCAAGATGTGTTCATCGGCATCTCTTATTCCGGCGAGAGTGAAGAGTTGCTGACCATCGTACCCACGCTGAAACGTCAGGGAGCGAAACTCATCAGCCTGACCGGTAATCCGCAATCGAGTCTGGCGCGCGAAGCCGACGTCCATTTGAATGGCGCGGTGGCGCAGGAAGCCTGCCCGATGGGATTGGCACCCACTGCCAGCACCACCGCCGCTCTCGCACTGGGCGATGCGCTTGCCGTAGCCCTGCTGGACGCCAAAGGGTTCGGCGAAGCAGATTTTGCACGCTCTCATCCCGGAGGCAGTTTGGGGCGCCGACTGCTCACTCATGTACGCGACATCATGCATACCAATGCCAGCATCCCCAGTGTGCGCGAAACCGCGACATTGGCTGATGCCGTGTTGGAAGTATCACGCAAGGGCCTAGGTATGACGGCGATTGTTGATGCCAAACACCATCTGCTCGGTATCTACACCGACGGCGACCTGCGCCGCACGCTGGAGAAGAAATTGGATTTCAGCAACACACCGATCACCTCGGTGATGTCGCGCACGCCGCGCAGTATCGGCCCCGACGCACTGGCCGTGGAAGCCGTGCAATTGATGGAGCAGTACAACATCAGCCAGTTGTTGGTGATCGATACCAACAAAAAAGTGGTGGGCGCGCTGAACATGCATGACCTGCTGAAAGCGAAAGTTATCTAATTCATTATGCCGCTCACCCAAAAGATAAAACCGCTACGCCTCGTCGCCTTTGATGTGGATGGCATCCTCACCGATGGCGGGCTGTATCTATCCGACTCCGGAGAGGAATTCAAACGTTTCAACTCGCTCGACGGCCATGGTCTGAAGATGCTCAAGGCATCCGGTGTGGAGCTGGCAATCATCACCGGGCGCACATCGAAGTGTGTCGAGCTGCGCGCCAGAAATCTCGGGATCGCCCGCCTGTATCAAGGCGTGGAGGACAAATGGGGTGCGATGCAAGCACTGTTGGCCGAACTGAAACTCACGCCCGAAACTGCCGCCTTCATGGGGGACGACGTGGTCGACCTGCCGGTGATGCGCCGCGTCGGTTTGGCATTGAGCGTACCCGCGGCACCGCAAGTGGTACGCGACCATGCGCATTACGTGAGTCGACACGAAGCCGGACATGGCGCGGTGCGTGAAGTATGCGAACTCATCATGGCGGCACAAGGTACGCTGGCGACACAACTTGCGCCTTATCTCAAGTAAATGATGGACGCCCAACGCATCACCAGTAAATTACGCTCTTGGCTACCGCTACTGCCGCTGTTGGGTTTGCTACTGGCCAGTTATTGGCTGAACCTGCAGGTGCAGCCGCTGCCTTCAAGCTACAAAGAGGCCAGGCATGATGTCGACTTCACCATCGAAAAACTCTCCTCTACCGTGCTGAACGAAAAAGGGCAGACTCGCTTCGTGCTCTCCGCCGACAAGATGTGGCATTTCTCGGACGATGACACCACGCACTTGGAACTTCCCCGCTTCATCAGCCTGAATGCCGACCAACCCCCGGTCGATATCACCGCAAAGGTCGGCACACTCAGCAGCAAGAGCGAGGAAGTCTTCATGCATGATGATGTCGTCATCGCACGGACCGACCCAGTCACCCTGAATGAGATGCGATTCGAAACCGACTATCTTCACATCGTTCCCGACCGCGATCTGGCAGAGACCGACCATTCCGTTCTTATGTATGACGAGAAGAACATCGTCAGTGCAGTCGGCATGGTTTTCGATAACCAGTCACGTATCGTTAGGTTGCTTTCCAAGGTCAGAGCGAAACATGCACCTAAAAAATAACTTCGCCACCCGACTGGTCGCCCTGCTTCTCATGTGCATAGCGATCTTCGCCCACGCGGAAAGTGCGGACCGCGACAAACCTTTACATCTGGTGTCAGACAGCATGACGATAGACGATTCGAAGCAAAGCAGCACTTTCGAAGGGCATGTCGAGCTGACTCAAGGTACCTTGCAGATCGTGGCCGACCAGGTTGTGGTCGTAGAAGACAAGCAGGGCTATCAACACCTGACCGCCACCGGCGTACCTGCCAGCTTCCGCCAAAGAACTGAGGGATCTGATGAGTATGCCGAAGGATTCGGCGAACGCATCGAGTACGACACGCGCTCTCAAAAAGTCGACTTCTTCAAGAATGCCCGTGTGAAGCGCGGCCAAGACGAGGTCATGGGCGATTACATCACCTACAACAGCAACACCGAGATATTCGAAGCACGCGGCAACGCAATGACAGCCAGCGGCAAGCCGACCAGAAAGGAGCGCGTACGTGCCGTGATCCAACCCAAGAACAACAAACCCGAAAGCACCAACGCCACAGCCAAACAGGATGGCGTGACTATCCAACCCAGCCCGACACTGCATGACCTTCCATTGGATGTGCCGAAACCATGAGTGAACTGCGTACAGCCTCACTCAAGAAACGCTACGGCGCGCGCACCGTGGTGCAAGATGTATCGCTCTCCGTCAGCAGCGGGGAAGTCATCGGTCTGCTCGGTCCGAATGGAGCAGGCAAGACCACCAGTTTCTATATGATCGTCGGGCTGGTCGCGGCGGATGGCGGCGAGATCACCATCGATGGGCAGAACGTCACACATCTACCTATCCACCGCCGCGCGCGCTTGGGCTTGGCCTATCTGCCACAGGAAGCTTCAATCTTCCGCCGCATGACAGTCAGCCAGAACATCTTGGCCGTCTTGGAGCTTCACGGCTATACCCCGGAAGAACAGGAGGCGCAGCTGGAAACCTTGTTGAACGATCTACACATCACCCATATCCGCAACAACCCCGCCATCAGCCTGTCCGGCGGCGAACGGCGGCGTGTGGAGATCGCCCGTGCGTTGGCCACCAATCCGCGCTTCATCCTGCTCGATGAACCGTTCGCAGGCGTTGACCCTATCGCGGTGATCGACATCCAAAAGATCATCCGCTTCCTCAAGGAGCGCGGTATCGGCGTGCTCATCACCGACCATAACGTGCGCGAAACACTGGGCATCTGCGACCGCGCTTACATCATTAACGCCGGTTCGGTGATGGCAGAAGGCAAGCCCGATGAAATCATCTATAATGAGGGCGTGAGGAAGGTGTATCTGGGCGAGCACTTCAAATTATAAGACAGCGCCGTCCGACACCAAACATCTGCAATGAAACCAGCTCTCCAACTCAGGCAGTCCCAACAACTGATGATGACGCCGCAGTTGCAACAGGCTATCAAGCTGTTGCAACTCTCGACTTTGGAGATCAATCAGGAAACTGCGCGCCTGCTGGACGAGAATCCCTTCCTCGAACGCGAGGACGACAACGGCAACCAGACCTATAGCGGCAGCACTGAAGCGACCTCCTCCGGCAGCAACGACAATCCCGCACCCGAAACCGAATCTCGCGCCAGCGAGGCCGATTGGCCTGAGCCCTCATTCTCTTCATCGCCTTCCTCAAATCCTGATGAC
>JARCRR010000061.1 GCA_029850565.1 Gallionella sp.
GCCTGCACCACCTGCCATCAATTCCAGTTTGGCATCACCCGCCTGTGCTTCGCTGATGAGTGTGGCGCTAGCCTCTTTGCGAGGGTCTGCGGTGAAGAGTCCGATCTGGTCGGTGAGGATGACTAACGCATCGGCTTCGATCAGATTCGCGACGAGTGCGCCAAGGGTATCGTTGTCGCCGAATTTGATCTCATCGGTGACCACGGTGTCGTTCTCGTTGATGATGGGGATGACGCCCAGCGTGAGCAAGGTACGCAGAGTGGAGCGTGCGTTCAGATAGCGTTCGCGGTCTGCGAGGTCGGCATGGGTCAGCAACACTTGCGCAGCGCGCAGTCCGTGCTGGCTGAAACAGCTCTCATACACTTGCACCAAGCCCATCTGCCCTACAGCCGCAGCCGCCTGTAACTCGTGCACAGCACTTGGGCGTTGCTTCCAGCCCAGACGTTGCATCCCTTCGGCGATCGCGCCAGAAGAGACGAGTACAACCTCGCAACCTTGTGCACGCAATGTGCTGATCTGTTTTGCCCAATTGCCAATGGCGCGCGTGTCCAGTCCTTCACCCGAGTTGGTGACGAGGCTGCTGCCGACTTTGACGACGATGCGTTTGGATTGGGTCAGAACGGTTTTCATGCGAGTGGGTCGTGGATGACTATCTCTGTTTCTTGCGCACTTTCGGTGACGGCTTCTTGTTCAGCGTCAGCGACGGCTTGCAAGTGTTCCATGATGGCGTAAGTGAGTTCCTTGCATCCATCGCCATTGATAGCGGAGATGGTGAAATGGCGCGTGTCACTGCCGAATTCTTTGAGGAAGGCGGCGACCTTTTCATCACGGTCTTGCAACAAATCGAGCTTGTTCAGAATGAGCCAGCGCGGTTTGTTGTACAACTCTTCGTCGTATTTTTTCAGCTCGTTGAGAATCGCGTGTGCTTCGTGCACCGGGTCCACCCCTTCATGCATCGGAGCGATGTCCACGATGTGGAGCAATAGGCGCGTGCGCGCCAGATGGCGCAGGAACTGGTGACCGAGACCCGCGCCTTCTGCGGCTCCCTCAATGAGTCCGGGGATGTCGGCAATGACGAAACTCTTTTCGTGCGACACGCGTACCACGCCCAGATTCGGATGCAGTGTGGTGAAGGGGTAGTCAGCCACTTTGGGGCGTGCGGCAGATACCGAACGGATGAAAGTGGACTTGCCCGCATTGGGCATGCCAAGCAGGCCGACGTCAGCCAATACTTTCAGTTCTAGTTGTAATTCGCGGCGTTCGCCTTCTTCGCCCGGAGTGCATTGGCGTGGCGTGCGGTTGGTGCTGGATTTGAAGTGCAAGTTGCCCAAGCCACCCGCACCGCCCTTGGCCAACAACACCTGCTCACCCTCGTGGGTGAGGTCGGCGATGATCTGGCCACTATTGATGTCGGTAATGACTGTGCCTACAGGCATACGCAAGTAGACGTCGTCTGCCCCTTTTCCATAGCAGTCGGCGCTACCGCCACGCTCGCCGTTCTTGGCGCGGTGGATGCGTGCGAAACGGAAGTCGACCAGCGTGTTTATGTTGCGGTCGGCGATGGCGATCACACTGCCGCCGCGCCCGCCGTCACCGCCGTCAGGGCCGCCTTTTTCGATATATTTCTCACGACGAAAACTAGCCGCGCCGTTACCTCCGTCGCCTGCGATGACTTCGATTTTTGATTCGTCGATGAATTTCATATTGCGAATGACCCGGAAATAAAAAAGCCCTACCTTGCGATAGGGCTCATTTTAACTGCTCAATTACTTAAGCAGCGACGATGCTAACCGTTTTGCGTTTAGCCGCGCCTTTGATTGCGAACACCACTTTGCCGGTCATCTTGGCGAACAGTGTGTGATCTTTGCCCATGCCGACGTTGTCGCCAGCGTGAACTTGTGTACCGCGTTGACGCACGATGATGCTACCCGCGCTGATCAATTCGCCGCCGTAACTCTTTACACCCAATCGTTTCGAGTGCGAGTCGCGGCCGTTACTGGTACTACCGCCACCTTTTTTCGATGCCATGTTTTAGCTCCTTAACAATTAAGCCGAGATACCGTCGATGCGGATCTCAGTGTAGTTTTGACGATGACCTTGATGCTTCTGGTAATGCTTACGACGACGCATCTTGAAGATGGTTACTTTGTCGTGACGGCCGTTAGCGACGATAGTCGCTTTGACGGTCGCGCCAGCCAGCAGAGGCTGGCCAACAGAAATTTTGTCACCATTGCCGACCATCAGCACTTTGTCCAATACCAAAGAGGTGCCGACTTCGCCAACGATAGATTCGACCTTGAGTGTTTCGCCCAAGATGACGCGGTGTTGCTTACCGCCGGTTTTGATTACTGCGTACATAACGACCTCGCTAAATGCGGTTTTTAGTTACGGCATAACCAGAAGGTTAGCCTCCACTGAAATGTGGATTTTCAGAGCCGCGCATTATACATAAACACTTCAAATCGTCAAAAGCCTTTTTTCCGGCCTTAACGGCGCATGGAGTCGAAGAACTCCGCGTTGTTCTTGGTCGCCTTGACCTTGTCCAACAGGAATTCCATCGCTTCCAACTCATCCATTGGATACAGCAACTTACGCAACACCCAGATGCGTTGCAGCAGATCTTGCTTGATGAGCAGTTCTTCCTTGCGTGTACCGGAGCGATTGACGTTGATGGCAGGGTAGATACGTTTTTCGGCCATACGGCGATCCAGATGGATCTCCATATTGCCCGTACCCTTGAATTCCTCGTAGATCACGTCATCCATACGGCTGCCGGTATCCACCAGTGCGGTGGCGATGATGGTGAGCGAACCGCCTTCTTCGATGTTACGTGCAGCACCGAAGAATCGCTTTGGACGTTGCAGGGCGTTGGCATCCACACCACCGGTAAGCACCTTGCCGGAAGAGGGGATGACGGTGTTGTAGGCGCGTGCCAGGCGGGTGATGGAGTCGAGCAGGATGACCACGTCCTTTTTGTGCTCGACCAAGCGCTTGGCTTTTTCCAGCACCATCTCGGCCACTTGCACGTGGCGTGTGGCTGGCTCGTCGAAGGTGGAGGCGACCACTTCGCCGCGCACGGTGCGGCTCATCTCGGTCACTTCCTCGGGGCGCTCATCGATCAGCAACACGATCAGGATCGCGTCCGGATGGTTGGCGGAGATGGAGTGCGCGATGTGTTGCAGCATCACGGTCTTGCCGGACTTGGGTGAGGCGACCAGCAGGCCGCGCTGTCCTTTACCGATGGGGGCGACGATGTCGATGATGCGGCCGGTGATGTTCTCTTCGGCGCGGATGTCGCGCTCCAGCGAGAGTTGTTGTGTCGGGAACAGAGGCGTCAGGTTCTCGAACAGGATCTTGTTCTTGGCGTTCTCCGGCGGTTCGCCATTGACCTTGTCTACCTTCACCAACGCTACGTAGCGCTCACCCTCTTTCGGGGTGCGGATCTCGCCCTCAATGGAGTCGCCGGTATGCAGGTTGAAGCGACGCACTTGGCTGGGGCTGACGTAGATGTCATCCGGACCAGCGAGGTACGACGTATCCGGTGAGCGCAAGAATCCGAACCCGTCCGGTAGCACTTCCAGCGTGCCTTCACCGAATATGCTTTCGCCTTTTTTCGCTTGGTTCTTCAGCAGCGCGAAGATCAGGTCTTGCTTGCGCATGCGGTTGGCGTTGTCGATCTGGTTGGTCGTCGCCATTTCCACCAGTTCGGTGATGTGTTTAGTCTTGAGGTCGGATAGATGCATAGTCAGGATGGGGCGCGGATGCGCTAGGTTATTGAGGGTTGCTAGGGAAGTGAAACGGGTCTTGTTGGGGTTTTGCGGGAAAATTCCCGCACCGGACTGCCGTGTGTTTTATTGCTTTATTTTAAGGTGTCTCAGAATGAAACAGGGCAGAACGTGCGGGAGGTTAATGGTCTTAGATATGGCTGTCAATGAACGCGGTGAGTTGCGACTTGGACAATGCGCCGACCTTGGTGGCCTCGATATTGCCATTCTTGAACAGCATCAATGTCGGGATGCCGCGAACTCCGTACTTTTGCGGTGTCTCTTGGTTCTCATCCACGTTCAGTTTGGCGACATTCAAGCGGCCTGCGTATTCCTTCGATACTTCGTCCAAGATCGGGGCGATCATGCGGCAAGGACCACACCATTCAGCCCAGTAGTCGACCAGTACAGGGACGGGCGATTGCAATACTTCAGCAGTGAATGTGTCATCGGTGACATAACGGATGTGTTCGCTCATGTTTGGTTCTCGTGTAAGTTATTGGGCTCGGTGAAGATGCGGTCGATGCCGCGTAGATGTGCAACTGAACTAGGTCGGCATCCTAACCAAAAAAATCCGCATTGGGAAGCGTTTCGGTAGGCGCTTTGTAACTCATTGAAACGACAGGGCGGAAACCGCGAATCTCCAAGATGCGCAGGGTTGAGCGAAAGCTGACGAAAGAAGTGAGAGGTAATGATTGATTGCGTCTGGTATGACAAGGTTGTCACAAATGAATAAGTAATTCAGTCGTACCCACTCAAAGTGCGCGGAGTTTTGGCAATTACCGCACTAAGCCCGCTTCGACTTCGTCCCGCTTGGTTTTGCTAGTCAGCCGTTCGACTAAGGTTAGCGCAAAATCCATTGCCGTGCCTGGACCGCGCGAGGTGATGAGTTTGCCGTCTTCGACTATGGCTTGTGGTTGGCGAGACACGCTAGGGAACGAATCCAAAGTGCCGGGGAAACTGGTGGCACGTTTTCCGTCTAGTAAGCCTGCCGTAGCAAGGATGGAGGGGGCGGCGCAGATGGCGCATACATAACGATCTTTGGCAGCCATTCTTTGGACGAGTTGGATGATGCGGGTATCGGCTTTGAGGTTGTTGGTACCGGGTTGTCCGCCGGGTAGCACCACCATGTCGAAATCATGTTTGAGTGCATCGTCGAGCGAAGTGTCGGGAATCAGCATCGTGCCGCGACTGCCGCGTATGGATTGTCCATCCAGGCTGGCACTGACAACCTCGATACCTGCGCGGCGCAGGATGTTGAGTACGGTGATGGCTTCCAGGTCTTCACTACCATTCGCAAGCGGCAGGAGGACGCGGGACATCAGAATCTCCCGGCAATCTGGATGCCGACCATGTTTTGCGAGATGGCAGGAGTGACGGACAATTTGTTACCGCGCAGGTCTTTGTTGTGCGCGACCACGCTCTTGCCCACCAGTGTGCCGACGATCGCGCCAGTTAAGATGTCCGAGGTGAAGTGTTTGTCGTGGTAGGTACGCGCAACGGCAGCCAGCGAGGCGAGGCCATATGCGGTCACATCGATCCACGTCTCGTTGTAAGTCTCGGCGATCACGGCAGCCAAGGTGAATGCTTGCGTGGCATGTCCGGAGAAAAATGAGCTGTTCATATCGGTAAAGGGAGCGAAATCGGTCGTGCCTTTATTCTGCAAGGGGCGACTGCGGCCAACGACAGTCTTGGTGGCGACGCCGATGATGCCACTGGAGATCAGGCTGGCGGCAACCACATCTTGTGCGACATGCATGGAGGTCTCATCACCGACCAATCCCGCGACGAAGAATGCTCCTGTGATGCCCACTGCATACTCACGGCCGAATTTCTCTACTTGCAACCAAGTCTTGTTGTTCTGATCTTGCTTCACCATGTAATCACGCACCGGCTTGTCGATGACGGCGACTGTGCCAAGTACGGCCAAGCTCGTCCATCCGGCGGTCTGCCATTCGTCTTTTTCCCAACGTGTGGGTGCAGATAGGGTGTGTGTGACGTCATCCCACACCATTGCCGGATATGAGAGTGTGTCCTCTGCGCGCGTGTTGAAAGATAGCGAGAGGGCGAAGCTGGTGACAATGGATAGGATGCGTCGTTTCATGTTCGGGTATCAGTCGCGGAAGTTTTGGTATTGCAACGGGAAGTCGGTGATGGTCTTCTTGACGAAGGCGATGGCATCTTGCAAATCGTCACGGTTTTTTCCACTCACGCGCACGGTGTCGCCTTGGATGCTAGCTTGCACCTTCATCTTGCTGTCCTTGATGTGTTTGACGATCTTCTTGGCCAACTCGATCTCGACCCCCGTCTTCACTTCGCAGCCGCGCTTCACCTTGTTACCACTGACTTTCTCGATCTTTTCACTGATCTCTAGACATTTGATATCAACGCCGCGTTTGGTGAGCTTGCCGTTGAGGATGTCTTGCACTTGATTCAGTTGGAACTCGTTGTCAGCCCACACGGTGAGTTTGAGCTCGGCTTGTTCCACACGGGCATCCGAACCTTTGAAGTCAAAACGTGTGCTGACTTCTTTGTTCGTCTGCTCGATAGCATTCTTGACTTCGGGTTTGTCTACTTCTGAAACGATGTCGAAAGAGGGCATGGTCTTCTCCTTAATGGATTAACCACAACACGCCGCGCAACGGCTTGTTGCAGTGGAAACTTACCTTTAGGTTAGTTGGAACCAAACGAGCAAACGTAATCCACTGCATCTGCTCCAGTATGGATATCGAAGCTGCTGTTCGCTGCCACGTTAAAGCTACTGCCAGCGGCGTAGGTTTTGAAACTGGATTCGCCAGCGATCTTAACTTGGCAGGTGCCTGCGCTGATCTCCATCAATTCGGGGACGCCGACATTGAAGGTGAGCTGGCTATTGGGCAACACAACGCCGACGGTCTTGCGCGAACCATCAGGGAAGAACACGGAATGCGATACGCATTTTCCGTCGAAGAACACATTGGATTTTTTACCGACGCTGACGTTATCGATCTTGTCTGACATGTTGAGATTTCCTTATTGAGTCGTGTTGGTTATTTTGCAGGTTCGTTGGCCTTGATGCCTTTTTGATAATTGGCATACACATACACTGGGATGCCGAGGTCGCCGAGATGTTTCTCGATGAGTGGCTTTACATCGTTCCAATCCAATCCATTAACGCCACAGGCAAGGCGGGGTAACGCAAGGCTGGCCAACTTTTCTTTCTGCGCGAAGGCGCGCAGCGCATGCAAAGCGTGATTCACATGACTGACCGATGCGTGTCCAGGCTTGCTGCCATGGTCGTAAGCACCATCTTGCGTGAATAGATTGACGATGTATCGGCCATCACTGCTCATCCATGTCCACAAATCACCAGACTTGGGATGCTTCGTCTGGCAATAGTGGCGAAAGTCCTTGTACATCGCCGGCATGCGTTCACGCAGTTGTAGTGCGAGACCGTGATGGAAGTCGTCATTGGGGGCAACGCCTTGCGCGATGGCTTTGGCGCCGCTTAACAGGATGTCACCGCTCAGTTCGTGAATCATCTCCGCCTCCTTTGAAACAAAGACTATTTGCGACTTTTCAGGTTCGCCGCGATACGCATACGCAAGGCATTCAGTTTGATGAATCCCGCCGCATCCTTCTGGTCGTAAGCGCCCTTGTCGTCCTCGAACGTTGCGATACTTGAGTCGAACAGCGAATCCGTCTTGGAATCGCGACCGACGACGATGACGTTGCCCTTGTACAGTTTGACGCGTACCCAGCCATTCACGGACTTCTGTGTATGGTCGATCAGCGTTTGCAATGCGAGGCGCTCAGGACTCCACCAGTAACCGTTGTAGATCATGCTGGCGTAACGCGGCATCAGGTCGTCCTTCAGGTGGGCGACTTCGCGATCCAATGTGATGGATTCGATGGCGCGGTGTGCCTTCAACATGATGGTGCCGCCGGGTGTTTCGTAGCAACCGCGCGATTTCATGCCGACGTAGCGGTTCTCTACCAAGTCCAGGCGTCCGATGCCGTGCTTGCCGCCCAGTTCATTCAGTTTGGCCAGTATCTGTGCTGCGGAGAGTTTGGTGCCGTTCAAAGCCACGATGTCACCGTTGACGTACTCGAGGTCGAGGTACTCGGCAGCATCCGGTGCCTTCTCGGGCGAAACGGTCCAGCGCCACATGCTTTCTTCGGCTTCGGCTGCGGGATCTTCCAAATGGCGGCCTTCGTAAGAGATGTGCAATAAGTTCGCATCCATGGAGTAGGGCGAGCCGCCTTGCTTGTGCTTCATATCGACGGGGATGCCGTGCTTCTCTGCATAAGCCATCAACTTTTCGCGCGACAACAGATCCCATTCGCGCCATGGTGCGATGATCTTGATGCCTGGTTTCAATGCATATGCACCTAACTCGAAACGTACTTGATCGTTGCCCTTGCCTGTCGCGCCGTGTGAGATAGCTTGTGCGCCGGTCTTGTTGACGATCTCGACGAGGCGTTTGGCAATTAGTGGGCGTGCAATGGAGGTGCCCAGCAGGTATTCGCCTTCGTACACGGTGTTAGCGCGGAACATGGGGAATACGAAATCGCGCACGAATTCTTCGCGCAGGTCGTCGATGAAGATATTCTCCGGTTTGATGCCGAACTTCAGCGCCTTCTGGCGTGCTGGCTCCAGCTCTTCGCCCTGACCGAGGTCGGCGGTGAAGGTCACCACTTCGCATTGGTAGGTATCTTGCAACCACTTCAGGATAACGGAGGTGTCGAGTCCGCCAGAGTAGGCGAGGACAGCTTTTTTGATGTCAGACATGGTGAGTTCCTGTGAGCTAGATTATTGGGCAGTGAGTTTGGCGATGAAGCCGCGTATGCGGTTGGCGAACAGTAGGATGCAGGCCATGGCGAGCGGCCATGCCAATACGAAAGAGTGCATCCAGCGAGCGACATAGCCATCATCCAAGCCGGTGTTCACCCAAGTGATGAAAGCGGTCATGATGAATGCCATCACGCACGACATGAAAAGTGCAAAGAGTTGTGGTGCAAAGCGGGGTGCGATATGCATGTCAGGCGACCTTCCCCAGCAACAGGTATTCCATCAATGCTTTTTGTACGTGCAACCTGTTTTGGTTACGGCCGCCGCTGTGCGGCTTAACATTCGCTGCGCTCATGTTAGCCTCCGCCGAAACAGGTTGCATTGCGGCTGGGCGCTTCATTGCACTTTCCCCAGCAATAGGTATTCCATCAATGCTTTTTGTACGTGCAACCTGTTTTCAGCCTCATCCCATACGACAGATTGCGAACCGTCAATGACCTCAGCAGACACTTCCTCGCCGCGATGCGCAGGCAGGCAGTGCATGAAGATCGCATCTTTTGCCGCGACGCGCATCATGTCGCCGTCCACTTGCCAGTCGGCGAAGTCCTTCATACGTTCTTCGTTCTCTGCTTCCCATCCCATCGAAGTCCATACATCGGTGGTCACCAGGTCTGCACCGCGTGCGGCTTCCATCGGATCGGCAAACTCTTCGTAGTGTTGATGGCCATACAAGCCAGCACGTTCCGGTTCGACTTCGTATCCCGGTGGTGTCGATACGTGAACATTGAAATCCAATATCTCGGCCGCTTGCAACCAGGTGTTGCACATATTGTTGGAATCGCCGATCCATGCCACTGTCTTGCCTTGGATGCTGCCGCGATGCTCTATGAAGGTGTAGATATCGGCAAGGATCTGGCAGGGGTGGTATTCGTTGGTCAGACCATTGATAACGGGCACGCGCGAATGGGCGGCGAAGCGTTCGATGATGCTCTGCTCGAAGGTGCGGATCATCACGATGTCGCTCATGCGCGAGATGACTTGTCCTGCGTCTTCCACGGGTTCGCCGCGCCCGAGTTGGGAGTCGCGTGTATTCAGATAGATGGCCGAGCCACCTAACTGTTGGATTCCCGCCTCGAAGGAGAGACGGGTGCGCGTGCTGGCCTTCTCAAAGATCATCACCAGTGTGCGGTCAGTGAGCGGCCAGTATTGCTGGTAGGACTTGAATTTCTGTTTGATGATGCGCGTGCGCTCGAACAGATATTCAAGCTCTTCGCGGGTCAGGTCTTTGAATTGTAAAAAATGTTTGATACTCGCTGCCATGATGCTTTTCCAATCAGGATTGCAAGAAGTCTTTGATGAGCGGACTCAGGATGTCGATCATTTGTTGCGCTTCCGCTTGCGACAGAATGAGCGGGGGCAACAGACGTACTACCGTATCGGCGGTCACGTTGATGAGTAGTCCTTTGGCCAGCGCCAGTTTGACCAGATCACCGCATGGTTTTTCCAATTCGATACCGATCATTAAACCCTGGCCACGTATCTCTTTGACGCCGCTGACACCCTGCAAAGATGTGCTCAAGCCATCGCGTATGAATCTTCCGACTGATGCCGCATGAGGGAGTAAGCCATCCTGTTCGACGATGTTGAGCGTATTCAGACCCGCGGTGCAGGCCAGCGGATTGCCGCCGAAGGTCGAGCCATGGTTGCCGGGCTTGAAGGTGCCAACTGCTTTACTGGCGGCTAGGCAGGCGCCGATAGGCACGCCTGACCCAAGACCTTTGGCCAAGGTCATCACGTCTGGCAGGATGCCGGTATGTTGATAGGCAAACCACTTTCCGGTACGTCCGATGCCGCATTGCACCTCATCCAGCATCAGCAACCAGTCGTTCTGATCGCAGAGTTTGCGGATTTCTTGCAGGTAGGCGATGTCCAGCGTGCGGATGCCGCCTTCGCCCTGGATGGGTTCGACTAGTACGGCAACCACGTCGCGATTGTGTTGCGCGACTTGGCGCACTGCTTCCATATCGTTATAGGGCACACGCACGAAACCGCTTACTAGCGGGTCGAAGCCTGCCTGCACCTTGCGGTTGCCCGTGGCAGAGAGAGTGGCCAGCGTGCGGCCGTGGAATGCCTTCTCCATCACGATGATGGAAGGATTATCGATGCCGCGACCGTGCCCATAAAGGCGCGCTAATTTGATGGCGGCTTCGTTTGCTTCGCAGCCTGAGTTGCAGAAGAAGACTTCCTGCATGCCAGAGAGGGCGCAGAGTTTGTCAGCCAGCACTTCTTGCCCTGCGATCTGGTAGATGTTGGAACAGTGGATGAGGCTATCAATCTGTTTTTTGAGCGCAGAAGTGAAGCGAGGGTGAGCATGCCCCAGTGTATTGACGGCGACACCCGATAAACCATCTAGGTAGCGATTGCCATCAGCATCCCAAAGCCAAGCACCTTCGCCGCGGGTGAAGGTGACGGGTTGTCTAGCATACGTATTCATCAAGTGTGACATAGCAAGCTTTCCGGTCTTGTTGTACCTCTGGGACTGCAACTATAAACAAAAAAAGGCCGACAGCTTCGTCGGCCTTTTTTTATTTCGCAGTCTTATCGTCTGCGATAAATCAGGCCATCGCCTTGATAGCGGCGGACAAGCGGCTCTTATGGCGAGCAGCTTTGTTCTTATGGATGATTTTCTTGTCGGCGATGGAGTCGACCACGCTGGTGGATGCGCTGAACACGGACTGTGCAGCGGCCTTGTCGCCAGCTTCGATCGCTTTCACTACCTTCTTGATTGCGGTACGCAATTCGGAACGCAATGTGGTGTTATGAGCGTGTTGCTTGTCTGCTTGTCTTGCGCGTTTTCTGGCTTGTGCTGTGTTTGCCATGGTGACTCCTTGGGAATTCGGCTTGCGTTAAAAGGCGCGCATTATAGGGAGACTCTGTGGATTTTGCAACTCAAAGCCTGCCTCTATGTACACTTCGCTAAAAGGCAGTGAGATTTTTAACTATTTGTATGTATGCCTAGTCACTTAGCTTGGAAATAATACCGTCTCCAGAAATGCCACATTAGTTCTTTAATGGATAGAGCAATCATGCTTCTAGCGGAAAGCAGAGTGCGGTAGAATGCCGCGCATCATTGAAACACCATCCATCCATGTCTTCCGCCAGCATTGCCGTCACTCCACAGAATCTGATACGCCCTGATATCCAAGCGCTCCATGCTTATCACGTACCGTCCAGTGCGGGTTGCGTCAAGTTGGATGCGATGGAGAATCCCTATCTATTGCCTGAAAGCTTGCGCGAGGAGCTTGCGCGACTGACGGCGGACGCTGCCATCAATCGCTATCCGGATGCCGGTGCCTATAAACTTAAAGAGCACATTCGAGCTGTGACTGGCCTACCTTCAGATATGGATGTGCTGTTAGGCAACGGTTCTGACGAGATCATCCAAGTGTTGGCGATGGCTGTGGCCAAACCGGGCGCCGTGTTGCTGAGTGTCGAACCGTCGTTCGTGATGTACAAGATGATCGCTACTTTTACGGGTATGAGATACGTGGGGGTGCCGCTGACTCAGGATTTCTCTCTCGATTTGCAGGCGACGCTGGAAGCTATTAAGCGTGAACGCCCTGCGCTGGTGTTCCTTTCTTACCCGAACAACCCTACCGGTAATCTATTCGACGCGGAGGCCGTTAAGCAGATCATCGCAGCAGCCCCCGGTTTGGTGGTGGTGGATGAGGCCTATTACGCCTTTGCTTGTGACAGTTTCATCCCTCATCTGGCGCACTATGACAATCTGTTGGTGATGCGCACTTTCTCCAAGTTGGGAATGGCTGGGTTGCGTTTGGGTTTTTTAGCGGGAAGAACAGCTTGGTTGAGCCAGTTGGAAAAGCTGCGCTTACCG
>JARCRR010000062.1 GCA_029850565.1 Gallionella sp.
GTGTCGCAGCGGATCGCGTCAGCACCAAGGGGGCGGGTTCCGCCGATCCGGTCGGCGACAACAAGACCGATGCCGGTCGTGCGCAGAACCGTCGCGTCGAGATCAAGTCAGTCATCACCGAAGTCAAGAAAGTACGGGTTCAGTAAGACATGACTGATTGAGATCAACCAGAAAGGCGGGGCATTCCCCGCCTTTTTGTTGTCCTTTGAAACGTTGCTATGATGTCGTGTCACTCATTGGCTGGTCACACACATTCGATTCGGGAGTAATGCAACCATGACTACAACGCATACTTGGAAGTTCTTTCGCGCGGGCGGATTCGATCAGGTGCAACTGGATAACGGCGCCGATCTGTTGGCATTGAAAGAACTGAACCAAAAACTCTGGGTGGCTTTGAGTTGCCCCACACGCGGCATCGAGTTCGATAGCCGAACCTTGGATATG
This sequence comes from Gallionella sp., assembly GCA_029850565.1. Taxonomy (GTDB): domain Bacteria; phylum Pseudomonadota; class Gammaproteobacteria; order Burkholderiales; family Gallionellaceae; genus Sideroxyarcus. The sequence goes on from JARCRR010000062.1 coordinate 445, forward strand.
ATCGACTCGGACAGCGACGGCCAGGTGCGCGCGAATGAAGTGCTGACTGCCATCGCTTGGGCGGGCGCGCTGATGAAGAGCAGCGATTGTTTGGTTAAGGGCACGGACAAATTGCTGTTGTCCGATATCAGCGAAGAGACGGAAGAAGGAAAACAGATACTCGCTTCCGCCCGCCACATCCTGAAGAGTCTGGGTAAACGCGAAGCCACCATGATCACCTTGGAGGATATGGCGGATATCGAAAAGTTCGTTGCCGGATTGCAGTTCAACGGTGATGGCGTGGTATGCGCCAAACAGATCGGCGATGCAGGACTGAGCGCCACCGTTGCGGATATGACCAGGGTCGCAGGCTCGGTATCCGATATGAGCGGCGATGTGGGGGTCGATCAAGATATCAGCAGGCAATTCTTTGCGGATGCACAAGCCTATGCGGATTGGTATGCGCAGGGCGAGGCCGACAAGAGCATCTTGTTGCTTGGCACAGAAAGCAAAGCAGCAGCGGCGATCTTGCAGGCCGTCAAAGAAAAGATCGACGACTATTTCACCCGTTGCCAGATGGCTGCCTACGATAGTCGTGCTGCATCGCCGTTGAGCCGCTCTGCGGACGATTACCAGCAATTAGCCTCCTTGAGCCTGTCCGCACAGACGGGTGAGATCGCCAGCTTCCCGCTGGCAACCATCGCGGCAGATAAACCGCTGGCGCTGGCCGCAGGCATCAATCCGGCATGGAGCACCAGGGTCGAGGCTTTGCACACCGCAGTCATCAAGCCCTTACTGGGCGACAAGCAAAGCATCACCGCCGCTGAATGGACGGCGCTGTGTACACGCTTCGCCGCCTTCGACGCATGGCAAGCAGCCAAGCCCGTTTCGCAGGTCGGTGAGTTGGGTGTGGCTCGTGTGCGCGAGATACTCGCAACCGACCACCGGGCAAAGATCGATTCACTCATCGCTCAAGACAAGTCTGTCGAATCCGAGATCAAGTCCATCCGCTCGGTCGAGCGTCTGGTGCGTTATCAGCGCGACCTGTTCAAGCTGGCGAACAACTTTGTGTCCTTCCGTGAATTCTATTCCGGCAAAAAGAAAGCCATCTTTCAAGTCGGCACCCTGTATCTGGATGGACGTAGCTGCGAGTTGTGTATCAAGGTCGAGGACGTGAATGCACATGCCGCCTATGCCAACAGCAGCGGGGTTTGTCTGGCCTATTGCGAATTGGAGCGCAATGGTGGCGCGGAGAAGATGAGCATCGCCGCCGCCTTCACGGCAGGTGATTCCGACTTCCTCATGGTGGGACGCCACGGTATCTTCTATGACCGCAAGGGGCAGGATTGGAACGCCACCATCGTGCGCATCTCCGACCATCCCATCAGCATCCGCCAAGCGTTCTGGTCGCCGTACAAGAAACTGACCAAGACCGTCAGCGAACAGTTGCAGAAGTTCGCCGCCTCGAAAGCCAGTGCCGTGCAGGAGAAGATGGTCAAGACCGTGGTGGAGAGTGGCAGCCATGTCGTGACAGCGACGCCGGCCCCGAACGCACCGCCCAAACCTGCATTCGATGTGGGCAAGTTCGCCGGCATCTTCGCGGCCATCGGCTTGGCCATCGGTGCCATTGGCGGCATCCTTGCATCCGTGGTGGGCGGCATCCTCAGTCTCAAGTTCTGGCAGATCCCATTGGCGGTCGTCGGTTTGATGCTGGCCATCTCCATCCCATCCATGGTGCTGGCTTGGTTCAAACTGAAACGCCGCAATCTGGGCCCCATCCTCGATGCCTGCGGCTGGGCCATCAATGCCAGAGTCAAGATCAACATCCCGTTCGGCACTTCATTGACTGCGCTGCCGGTCTTGCCATCAGGCGCGCATCGGTCCCTGGTCGATCCTTATGCGGAAAAGAAATCGGTGTGGCCCTATGTGGTGCTGGTTGCGGCTATCATCGGGGCTGTGGGCTGGGCTTGGTATGCCGGATATTTCGCTTGATGAGTCCGGATTGCCTTGGAAACATCCCCTCGTAGGAGCCAGCTTGCCGGCGAAGAGGTGCTTGAATATCGCCGGCAAGCCGGCTCCTACAATGGGTTTCATGACTAATCGAATATTTGAGTGAATCAATGAAGATCGCAATCGCACAGATCAATTGCCTGCTTGGCGACTTGGTCGGGAACTCGGCCAAGATAGCCGACTATGCACATCGCGCGGCAGAACAGGGCGCGGAAATCCTGCTCACACCGGAGATGAGTCTGTGCGGCTATCCGCCGGAAGACCTGTTGTTGCGTGACGGTTTCTACCGCGAGTGTGACCGTGCTTTAGCCGAATTAGCCAAACAGACAAAAGACATCATCCTGATCGTCGGCCATCCGCATCAGGTCGGAGACAATCGGTTCAATGCCGCCTCGGTGTTACGCGACGGCAAAGTTGTTGCTACCTACCATAAGCATGAGTTGCCCAACCACAGCGTGTTCGACGAGAAACGCTACTTCGAGCAAGGCCACCAAGCTTGTGTGTTCGAAGCAGAGGGCATCAAGTTCGGCATCAACATCTGCGCCGATGTGTGGGAAGCGCGCGCGGCGATGCGCGCGCGCGAGGCGGGGGCAGAAGTGCTGCTGGTACTGAACGCCTCTCCCTATCACTTCGACAAACAGACCACGCGGCATGAAACCCTGCGTAAGCGCATCGACGAGACAGGCCTGCCTGTCGTCTACGCCAACATGGTAGGCGGACAAGATGAACTGGTGTTCGACGGCTCGTCGTTCGTGATGGATGAGGAAGGGGTGCTGACCCATCAATTTCCGGCTTTCGACGAAATGTTGGGAATGGTCGAGATAAAAGAGGGCGAACTCGTCGCCGGAGCCATCGCGGAGGTCGAAAAAGACGAAGCCAGCATCTATCGCGCCCTGTGCCTCGGCGTGCGCGACTACATCCAAAAGAACCGCTTCCCCGGTGTGTTGCTGGGCCTGTCCGGCGGCATCGACTCCGCGCTGACGCTGGCGGTGGCAGTCGATGCACTCGGCGCAGACAAGGTGCGTGCGGTGATGATGCCATCGCCCTATACCGCCCGGATCAGCATCGACGATTCGCGCGAGATGGTGAGAATATTGGGCGTGCGCTACGAAGAGTTGGACATCCTGCCTACCTTCACGGCACTGCAAGACACGCTGTCTCCATTGTTCAAAGGCCTGCCGACCGACACCACAGAAGAGAATCTGCAAGCGCGCATACGCGGCACATTGCTCATGGCCCTATCCAACAAGACCGGTTCACTGGTATTGACCACGGGCAACAAATCCGAGATGACCACCGGCTATTGCACGCTCTACGGCGACATGGCGGGCGGTTTTGCCGTGCTCAAGGATGTGAGCAAGACCTGGGTGTATCGCCTGTCCAACTACCGCAACACACTGGGACGCGTCATCCCGGAACGCATCATCACGCGACCGCCCAGCGCGGAGTTGAAACCGGATCAGACCGATCAAGACAGCCTGCCGCCCTACGATGTGTTGGACGCCATCATGGCTTGTTATGTCGAAAAGAACATGAGCATCCCGCAGATCATTAAAGAAGGATTTGCAGAGGCCGATGTGAATCGAGTGGTGAAGCTCATCCGCATCAACGAATACAAACGCCGTCAGTCCCCGGTCGGCATCCGCATCACCGACCGCAGCTTCGGCAAAGACTGGCGCTATCCCATCACCATGCGTTATCAGAACGATTTTTAGTTATACTTGCCGCACACTTTCAGGGAGAACAACATGAAGAAGATCGAAGCCATCATCAAACCGTTCAAACTCGACGAAGTACGCGAAGCCTTGTCCGAATTGGGCGTCAGCGGCCTGACCGTGACTGAGGTAAAAGGTTTTGGCAGGCAGAAAGGCCATACAGAACTGTATCGCGGCGCGGAATACGTGGTCGACTTCCTGCCCAAGATCAAAGTCGAAGTGGTCGTGTCCTCGGCCCAACTCGAGACCGCAGTCGATGCCATCATCAAGGCCGCACACACCGGCAAGATCGGCGACGGCAAGATCTTCGTCAGCTCCGTCGAACAAGTCATCCGCATCCGCACCGGCGAGACGGACGAGACAGCACTCTAACTTCAGCACAAAGATTTTATTCTTATCTGCCCGTCATTCCGGCGCATGCCGGAATCCAGTGTTTGAATCAAACAGCCGTTGCCTTTGTCTGTGTGTTGCACACAGCTATTCAATTGACTGGACACCGGCCTGCGCCGGTGTGACGAATCTGAATGGCTACGCAATTCCCCGACTTCTACACCGGCCTCGTCCCTAAGTAATAAGGGGGCTGGTTCGGATTGTTCGTGCCGATCAGTAAGGTCAGGCAAGGCATTCGAACAATACGGACGAATTGTTTAATAGAGAATCATTTCCACGCGACGTGTTTGCCTGCTTTGGCTGCGGCGGTCAGCAGATTGATCAAGGGCAGGCTGCGATTCGCCATGCTCACTACCGGTTCGTCGCTCTGTTTGTTCACGCTAGGCGCAGTTGTTTTTTGGGACAACCAAAGGTACCGGAGTCGAATTGTTTTTGAGGGGTGCTAAATTGGAAAAGGAATCAAAGTGCTTGGTGTCGGAGTGGAATAATTTTCGAGATGTGGCGCTTCTGTCATCCGAATTTCTGTTTGCCATCGCCTTTGGCTTGCGCCGCTTCTTGACCTCCACCAATCTGGTCTATAAACTGGTCTACATGTTTATTTCAAGTGAGGTGTGCCATGAAAACTTCAGTCGGTTCTTACCAAGCCAAGACCAATCTGCCTGAGCTGTTGCGGCAAGTTCAATTGGGCAAGAGCTTTACGATCACGAATCGCGGTGATGCTATCGCCGATCTTGTTCCGAGTGCCAAGTTGCCGCGTGATAAGCGGGAGAGCATTGAGAAGATGAAGGCGTTTATGCAAGCCGAGCCAGTGCGCGGCGTTGATGTGAAGGCTTTGATTGGCGCAGGCAGAAAATGAATTTCGTTATCGACAACTCGGTGGTGATGCGCTGGTTTTTCGGCGACGGTAAAACGCAAGATTTACACTATGCCCGTGATGCGTTGGATGCGATGCAATCGGGCAATGCAATCGTTCCGTCGGTGTGGGGTTTGGAGATTGCTAACGTGATCAGTCGAGCCGAGGCGCAAGGCTTGGTGACGGAGGCGCGCAGCGAGGCGTTCCTTGAGATGCTGGTTGGGCTTGCGATTGAGGTTGATAGAGGAAGTATTGATCACGCCTTATCGAGCACGCTCAATCTGGCGCGTCGATATAAGCTGTCGTCATACGATGCGTCTTATCTTGAATTGGCTTTACGGCAGGGTGTTGCGCTGGCCACGCTGGATGCCGACCTGCGCAAAGCGGCAAAGAAGGCGGGAGTGGTGATTTTTCAGGCTTAAACCCAGATTGTCCATTAGAACCTAACCCCCTCCAGTTCCCCTTGTCAGGGGGAGAGCAGAGCCGACTCCGGCGGGTTGCACTGGACACCGGCCCTCGCCGATGCGACAAACTTTTTGATGCCCCTGAGAATCATTTCCACGCGACGTGTTTGCCTGCTTTGGCTGCGGCGGTCAGCAGATTGATCAAGGGCAGGCTGCGATTCGCCATGCTCACTACCGGTTCGTCGCTCTGTTTTTTCACGCTAGGCGCAGTTGCTTTTTGCGCTTCGATGGCGGCTTTTAACAGGCTCAGTGCAATGGGGACATCTTCCGCACGAATCGCACTGGGCACGGTTCCGCTGTGTCCCATCATTTTCAGCAGGGGCAGTGCGTGTTCTCCAAACATGGTGATGTCGGCATAGGCTTCGGTGGTAAAGGTGACGAGCATGTGATCCTCCTTGAGGGGATATTTTCAAATTGAGCTTTTGTCTTTTGTTTTCAGCAACACCCACACCGCGCCGCCGCCTCCCGCATTCGGCGGTGCTTCGCAGAACGCCAGCACCTGTGCATGTTGTTTCAGCCAATGACGGGTGTGTACCTTCAGTATCCCGTCGCGTCCTTCGCTGCGCCATCCTTTGCCGTGTATCACGTTGACGCAACGCAATCCGCATTGGGTGGCGTGATGCAGGAATGTCACCAATAGTTTTCTCGCTGCGTCGTTGTTGAGGCCGTGCAAGTCCAGGCTGTCTTGCGGCGGCCAATCAGCGCGGCGCAATTTGCGCAATGTCATGCGGTTCAGGCCGTTGCTCAGGTATTCGGTGGCGGCGGTATCGCCTGCGCCGTGGTCGGATAGATCGTCTGCGATGGGAGCTGAGAAGGGGAGGCTGTCTTTGGTTCTGCTCGGCTTGGGGCTCGGAACGACGCGGTCGCTCGGTTTGAGTGGCACCACGTCTTCCAGTGCTTGCCGGAACAAGTCTGTGTCCTGCCCCGGTCTTTCTTTCACGACTTATCCCAGTGCGGCGAGGTATTTGTCCGCATCCAATGCTGCCATACATCCTGTGGCGGCACTGGTGCAGGCTTGGCGATAGATGTGGTCTTGCACGTCACCGGCGGCGAACACGCCCTCGATGCTGGTCTGCGTGGCATTGCCGTTGCGTCCGCCTTGGGTGACGAGGTAACCGTTTTCCATCTCCAGTTGTCCGGCGAAGATATCGGTGTTGGGTTTGTGGCCGATGGCGATGAACACGCCGTCCACTTTGATATCCTGCTTGGCACCGCTTTGCACGTTCTTCAGGCGTGCGCCGGTCACGCCGCTGTTATCGCCCAGCACTTCGTCCAGCACTTGGTGCAGTTGCAAAGTGATCTTGCCTTCCTTCACCTTGTCCATCAGGTGATCGATCATGATGCGCTCGGCGCGGAAACTGTCGCGCCTATGGATCAGCGTGACATGGCTGGCGATGTTGGCAAGATACAGCGCTTCTTCCACGGCGGTGTTGCCGCCGCCCACGACGGCGACCGGTTTGTTGCGATAGAAGAATCCGTCGCAGGTGGCGCAACCGGACACGCCTTTACCCATGAACGCTTCTTCCGAGGGCAGGCCGAGATACTGTGCAGAGGCACCGGTGCAGATGATGAGCGCGTCGCAGGTGTAGGTTGCCGCATCGCCGATCAGTGTGTACGGTTTCTGTTGCAGTTTGGCGGTGTGGATGTGGTCGAACACGATCTCGGTGTTGAAGCGTTCCGCGTGCTGCTGGAAGCGCTGCATCAGTTCCGGACCCTGCACGCCGTTCACATCGGCTGGCCAGTTGTCCACTTCGGTGGTGGTCATCAGTTGTCCGCCTTGCGCCATGCCGGTGATGAGCACGGGTTTGAGGTTGGCGCGTGCGGCGTAAACGGCTGCGGTGTATCCGGCAGGGCCGGAACCGAGGATGAGGAGGCGGTGGTGTTGTACTGGTTTTTCCATGATATTTACAGGGCTTTTGCTTGATTGAAGATGCCGAAATTTAACAGTGAGGCGGGGTGCTGTCGAGTAAAATGCGCGCGCCATGAAAACTATCTTTTTTCTTACCGCATTCGTTGTTTCCACATTCGCACAAGCGGCTGATCTACCGGGCATTCCCGCCTTCATCGATGAGATGGTGGCGAAGCATCGATTCAAGCGTGACGAGTTGGTGCGCACCTTCAAACGTGCCGAGCACAGGCCGGATGTGATCGAGGCCATCACTAAGCCCGCCACCATGAAGCCGTGGGCTGAATATCGCGCGACGTTCATCAATCAGCAGCGCATCGAAGGTGGCATCAAGTTCTGGAAGAAATACGGAAACGCACTGAAACGGGCCGAGAAACAGTTCGGTGTGCCGCAGGAATACAT
>JARCRR010000063.1 GCA_029850565.1 Gallionella sp.
CTCCGGCAAGGTGGCGGGATGCGTCTTGAAGTAGAGCCGGCCGTCGAACACGATGCCGAAAAACACCTCACCAGCGTAGAGACCGAACCCGCCGAACATGCGTTTGCAACGCAGGCCGTCGAGTGCGGCAAGTTGCTCAAGGACGAAATCACGGAAAGAGTCCGTGCTCACCTGCGCCTATCCCAAGAACAGCTTGTAAGCTGGGTTGTCACTCTCGTCCCAATACGGATAGCCAAGGGTGTCGAGGAAGGTCTTGAGCGCCTTTTTGTCTGTACGCGGCACTTGCATGCCGACCAGTACGCGGCCGTAATCTGCACCGTGGTTGCGGTAATGGAACAACGAGATGTTCCAGTTGTGGCTCATGCTGTTGAGGAAATTCATCAGCGCGCCGGGGCGTTCCGGGAATTCGAAACGGAACAATATCTCATCATTGACTTCGTGGGCATGGCCGCCGACAAGGTGACGCAGATGCAGTTTTGCCATCTCATTGTCGGAGAGATCCAGCGTGGGCAGTTTGCTGCGCTGCAGTCTCTCGATAAGGTCGGAAGCCTCCGATTGGTCTTTCACTTGGATGCCGACGAACACCTGCGCCGCTTTTGGGTCGGCGTAGCGGTAGTTGAATTCGGTGATATTGCGCTTGCCAAGTAATGAGCAGAACTTGCGGAAGCTACCAGGTGTCTCGGGGATGGTGACGGCGAGGATGGCTTCGCGCTTCTCGCCGATCTCGGCGCGCTCGGCCACGAAACGCAGACGGTCGAAGTTCATGTTCGCACCGCAGGCGATGGGGATGAGCGTCTCGCCTTTGAGCTTTTCGCGCTTGGCGTACAGCTTCGCGCCCGCGACCGCCAATGCACCTGCCGGCTCAAGGATGGAGCGCGTGTCTTGGAACACGTCTTTGATCGCCGCGCACACGGCATCGGTGTCCACCAAGATGACCTCATCCACATATTGCTTACAGATGCGGAAGGTCTCTTCGCCCACGTATTTGACCGCGGTGCCGTCCGAGAACAGGCCTACATCGGCGAGTTGAACGCGTTTTTTGGCTTTGAGGGAGCGATACATGGCGTCGGAATCGGTGGTCTGTACGCCAATGATCTTGATGTCTGGGCGCACTTGTTTCACGTAAGAGGCCACGCCCGCGATGAGCCCGCCGCCGCCGATGGCGCAGAAGATGGCATGGATGGGTGCCTGGTGTTGATGCAGGATCTCCATGCCGATGGTGCCTTGTCCGGCGATGACATCGGGATCGTCGAAGGGATGTACGAAGGTGAGTTGGCGCTCCTTTTCGAGCTCCAATGCATGGGCGTAAGCATCGCTGTAGCTATCACCGTGCAACACGATCTCGACATTGCGGCCGCCGAAATGGCGTACCGCATCGATCTTCACATTCGGCGTGGTCGTGGGCATCACGATGATGGCTTTGCAACCAAGTCGATGCGCAGACATTGCAACGCCCTGTGCATGGTTGCCCGCCGAGGCGGCGATCACGCCGTGTTTGAGCTGGGCTGGGGTGAGATGTGCCATCTTGTTATATGCGCCGCGCAGCTTGAACGAGAACACGGGCTGCATGTCTTCGCGTTTGAACAGGATGCGATTGCCGGTGCGCGCCGATAAGGTGGGCGCGTGCTCCAGCGGTGTTTCGATGGCCACGTCATAGACGCGTGCAGTGAGGATTCTCTTTAAATAATTTTGCATGGTAACTAAACGGGCAGGTGAGTTGCCCGCAAGATTAGCAGGAATCAAGGGACTTATGCGCGCAGACCGATCATGCTATAGAAATGCGGAAGGTCGCTCAAATCGTCGAGCACCGCTTCGGCATCGGCGAAATCCTGTTTGTGCGTATAGGGATTGGTGGTGACATAGGTCTTGATTCCGGCAGCTAATGCCGAGCGTAACCCGTTGTAGGAATCTTCCAGCGCGATGCAGTCCTGCGGTGCAAGCTTGAGTTCATTCAATACCCAGTTGTAGATGTCCGGTGCGGGTTTCTTGTGCGGCACGATGTCGCCGCAACCGTTTGCGGCGAAGTAGTTCGCCCAATCCTTGCCCAATCCGACTTCCAGCAACGCGGTCACGTTCTCCGCGGTCGTCGTTGTGGCGATGGCGAGAGTGATGCCTGCTTTGCGCGCATCATTAATGAGCTGTTTGATGCCGGGGCGCAAGGGGATGGCGCCTTCGCGCAGCATGGCGGTGTAGTGCCCTGTCTTGACCGCATGCAGGTGCTTCACGAAATCATCGAAATTCTCCGGCTTGGTGTAGCCCTTCAGAAAATCCGAAACAAAATACTTGATACGCTCTTTGCCGCCCGTCACTTTGAGCAGCTTGTCGTACAGTGCCACGTCCCAGTTCCAATCTAGGCCGCTTTCGGCGAACGCCTTATTGAACGACTTGCGGTGGCCGTCCTCGGTGTCTGCGAGTGTGCCGTCGACGTCGAATATGATCGCTTTGAGTGTCATGTTTAAGTACCTATGTGAGATTCAAAATCTAACTGGCCACGGATATCCACTGATGAAATCCCAATTCAATCCGTGTTTCATCTGTGTTCATCCGTGGCCAGTTTGTTTCTAACGCATCCCCGGCAATTTGCCCGCCATGCCGCGCATCATCTTGGCCATGCCGCCCTTGCTGCTAAACATCTTCATCATCTTTTGTGACTGCTCGAATTGGTTCAGCATCTGGTTGACGTGCATCACTTGCACGCCGGCACCGGCGGCGATGCGGCGCTTGCGCGAGGCTTTGATGAGTTCGGGGTGTGAGCGCTCGTAAGGCGTCATCGAGTTGATGATGCCTTCGGTGCGATTGATCTGGCGTTCATCCACTTTTGCGCCAGCGGCGGCGCTGGCGAGTTGTGCGGGTAACTTATCCATCAGTGCCGACATGCCGCCCATCTTCTTCATCTGCACGATCTGCATCTTGAAGTCGTTGAGGTCGAAGCCTTTGCCGCTGTGCATCTTCTTGGCGAGCTTCTCGGCTTCGCCGATATCGACCGTGCGTTGCGCTTCCTCGAGAAGGGACAGCACATCACCCATGCCGAGGATGCGTTGCGCCATGCGGTCAGGATGGAAAGCTTCGAGGCCGTTCGGTTTTTCGCTGACGCCGACGAACTTGATCGGCTTGCCAGTGATGTGTCGTACAGACAATGCCGCACCGCCGCGCGCATCACCATCCATCTTGGTGAGGATGACGCCAGTGAGTGGTAGGGCATCGCCGAACGCTTTGGCGGTGTTCACCGCATCTTGACCTGTCATCGCATCGACCACGAACAGCGTCTCGATAGGCTTCATCGCGGCGTGCAAATCTTTGATCTCCGCCATCATCGCTTCATCGACTGCCAGACGTCCGGCGGTGTCGACGATCAGCACGTCGTGGTGATGTTTGCGTGCGAAGTCGAGTGCGGCGAGCGCGATGTCCAGCGGCTTTTGGCTGACATCGGAGGGGAAGAAGTCGGTGCCGAGTTGCTGCGCCAATGTACGCAACTGTTCGATAGCGGCTGGACGATAGACGTCGCAGCTCACCAGCAATACCTTCTTCTTATTTTGTTCGCGTAGCAGTTTGGCCAGCTTGCCGCTGCTGGTGGTCTTACCTGCGCCTTGTAGACCCGCCATCAAGATGACAGCAGGAGGAACGGCGGCAAGATTGAGCGCGTCGTTGTGCTCACCCATCAACTTGGTCAACTCGCGGTTCACGACGCCGATGAGGGCTTGTCCCGGAGTCAGGCTGCCGATGACTTCTTGTCCCAGCGCCGCCTCTTTGACGTTGGCGATCAGTTCTTTGACGACGGGCAGGGCAACGTCCGCTTCCAGCAGGGCGAGGCGCACTTCACGCAAAGCGTCTTGGATGTTGCTCTCGGAGAGTCGTGCTTGGCCGCGTAGATTCTTGACGATGCCGCTGAAGCGTTGCGTGAGGTTATCTAACATGATGCCTTTATGACTTGGTGTAGAATCCTCGCAGTCTAAAACATCTGCACTCCCCATGTCGAACCAAGCCTTACATTTGCTGACCTTTGTCCTTTATGCCGTTCTGGCTATTTTGTTCTGGCGTGCGCAAGCGGCGGGGAATGCCGAGCAACAGAATCGTGGTGCGTTAGGTCATGCGGTGGTCGTGCCATTGGCGCTGCATGGTTGGTTGTTGTACGACACTCTATTTATATGGGGTGCGCTGAATCTGGGTTTGGTCTATGCCCTGTCTCTGATTTTGTGGCTCACGGTGTTGGTGTATTGGATGGCGCGATACTTCTATCCACTGTCCAGCTTGCAGACGCTCGTTTTACCGCTGGCGGCCTTGAGCACCGTTCTGCCCGCGATCTTTCCTGAAGCTCATATCTTGGCGCAACCTGCATCCGCCCTATTCGACACCCACGTCTTGGTGGCGATGCTGGCCTACAGTTTGTTCACCATCGCGGCTTTGCATGCGGGGCTGATGTCCTTAGTTGAAAAGCAGTTGCACCATGCCAAGTTGCCCAAGGTCTTGCAGAACCTGCCGCCTTTGCTGACGATGGAAAGCCTGTTGTTCCGTGTCATCGGGGTAGGATTCGTGTTGCTGACCGTTACGGTCGTTTCGGGAATCCTGTTTTCCGAGAACATCTTCGGTCACGCTTGGCAATTCAATCATAAGGTCTTGTTTGGAATGATCTCTTGGGTGGTGTTTGGCGTGCTGTTGCTGGGTCATCACTACTACGGCTGGCGCGGCCATACGGCGGTGCGCTGGACCTTGAGTGGCTTTGGTTTCCTCGTGCTGGCCTATCTGGGCAGCCGATTCGTCCTAGAAGTCCTGCTTCATCGCTGATTCTTCAATCTAAACAATCCTTGCCAGAGATCGGCAAGGTGTCGTAGAATTCGCGCCCTTTGGCGTTGGCCAAACAAATTTTTTCATTGGGAAATCATTATGGTAGTCATTCGTCTTTCTCGCGGCGGCTCAAAGAATCGCCCGTATTACAACGTAGTCGTTGCTGATTCCCGCAATCGCCGCGACGGTCGTTTCATCGAGCGCGTGGGCTTCTACAACCCATTGGCTGCCGAAGGTGCTGAAGGTTTGCGTATCCAACTGGATCGCGTGACTCACTGGCAAGACAAGGGCGCGCAATTGAGCGAGACCGTCGGTCGCCTGGTTAAAAAAGCCGGTGCAGCAGCCAAGGCCTAACGAGGCAAATCCCATGGTCGTCATGGGAAAAGTGGTCGCAGCGCAAGGTATCCAAGGTTGGGTGAAGGTGTTGCCCTTCACCGAGTATGTGGACAGCCTGCTTGATTACGACAACTGGTATATCGGTAACGAGCAGTCATGGCGTCCGATCAAGGTGTTGGAATCCAATGTTCACGGCAAGTTGGTCGTGGCGAAGCTGGAAGGCATCCCAGACCGAACTGCGGCAGAGAAGTACAAAGGCCAGTTGATCGCGGTATCGCGCGACAGCCTGCCAGAGCAGGTTGAAGGCGAGTACTACTGGTCTGACTTGATCGGGATGTCGGTGGTGAACCTTGAAGGTCATGCGTTCGGTATCGTGGATTCGTTACTGGAGACAGGTGCCAACGATGTGCTGGTGGTCAAGGGCGAACAGGGCGAGACATTGATGCCTTTTATCGCTAGCGTAATTCAGCAAGTCGATCTGAACAACAAGACCATCCGGGTGGATTGGCAGGCGGACTACCTCAAATGAGGTTCGATGTCGTCACACTGTTTCCCGAGATGTTCGACGCGATCACCAAGTTCGGTGTGACGCGTAAGGCAGTAGAGTTAGGCAAGTTCGAGTTGCAAGCGTGGAATCCAAGAGACTTCACGACGGACAACTACCGCACCATCGATGATCGCCCCTACGGCGGCGGTCCCGGGATGGTGATGTTGGCGGAACCGTTGGAAAAAGCCATCAGCGCAGCGAAAGCAGCGCAGGCGGCAAGCGGAGTGAAGAAGAGTCGAGTAATCCATCTCTCTCCGCAAGGCAGACAACTCACACACGAGATTGTGATGGAGTTGCTGGCGCGGGATGAAGGATTGATCTTGTTGGCGAGTCGTTACGAGGGCGTGGATGAGCGCCTCCTACACCAGCAAGTGGATGAAGAGCTTTCCATCGGTGATTATGTGTTGTCCGGTGGCGAGTTGGCAGCGATGGTGGTGATGGATAGCGTGGTGCGACAGATACCCGGCGTATTGGGTGACGATGCATCCGCACAGCAGGATTCCTTCGTACAAGGTCTGCTGGATTGTCCGCACTACACGCGCCCAGAGATTTATAACGGCGAGGCGGTTCCTGATGTGTTGATGTCAGGACACCACGCCGAGATAGAGAAGTGGCGATTGAAGCAGTCATTAGGTCGGACTGCGGAACGTCGTCCAGAATTGCTGGCAACACGCCAGTTAACTAAACAGGAAGCTCGGCTACTGGCTCAGTACCAGCAGGAACAAGCTCCCGCACAAGAAGAGGAAACAAAATGAATCTGATCGGAATTCTTGAAAAAGAAGAAATCGCTCGTCTGAACAAGACCATCCCTGGCTTCGGCCCTGGTGACACAGTCATCGTCAACGTCAACGTTGTCGAAGGCGACAAAAAACGTACACAGGCTTTCGAAGGCGTTGTCATCGCAAAGCGTAACAAAGGACTGAACTCCAGCTTCATCGTGCGTAAAGTATCCTCCGGCGAAGGTGTCGAGCGTACTTTCCAAACTTACTCTCCGAGCGTTGCCAGCATCGAAGTGAAGCGTCGCGGCGATGTTCGCCGTGCCAAGCTGTACTATCTGCGCGATCGTTCCGGCAAGTCTGCACGTATCAAAGAAAAACTCCCCGCACGCAAAGTCGCTGCGTAAGCAACGGTTCTGTGTGGCAAATAAAAACGGGAGCTTCGGCTCCCGTTTTTTGTTATCCGTTCCTCCAAGTATCAGTAACGGTTCGCGTAAACGGTATTGGGGAAATGGCAAACCCAAGTTAACACCGAACCCGGTGACCGAGAACGGATACTCACCTATTAACCGAATGCTCGCTTCAAGCGGCTGCGCAGAAGTTGCCAGCGCAATTCTCGTGTAGCTTCAGGTTCTTCTAGTTTCAATCCATGCGCCACTTGCCCGCGCCGTAAGTAGAAGCGATCAAAAACTGACTGGCGCATTCCCCATTTGTTCAGGAACTGTCGACCGCCGTCATTCTTTTTTACTTTGCCAGTCGATTTGCATTGGAAGTGGTACACCAGCGAATCGCCCACACCCAAGAACACGCGGCAACCCACATCCCATAGCTTCATGGAGAAGTCGTTGTCGCTGCTCATGCCGGGCGATAGCTCACTACTGTAACCCCCGACTTTGAACCACCAGCGTTTGCTCACCAATGTCGGCGGCCAAGTGGCACCGAGCCAATCGGGCTTGCGGTGCTGAGATAGCTCTGCCAGCAACCTGGCCTCCTCGAAGTTGTGTGTATCGCTGCCGTAATTGCGCACGATCACGCAGGGGTTGTTGGTATCGCGCGGCTCGATCATGGTGCCGGATAGCATGAACAGATCGGTGTCGAGCTGTTTGAGTTTATTCACCAGTGCGGTGTCCCAACCCGGGCAGCAGTACATATCGTCGTTCAGATACAAGATGTAGTCTTGCGTGGCATGCATGGCCGATTCGTTCACCGCAAGGCAGATGCCGATGTTGTCCGGCGAAGAGGTGTGGGTGATGCCTTGTGCGCGCACCCATTCCAGCGAGCCATCACTCCCGTCGTTCACATGCACGATGATCTGGTGAGCGAAGGCTGAATTCTCGCGAATGCTGCGGATGCACAACTGCAACAGTGAGAGGTTGTTCCAAGTGGGGATGATGATCGAGAACATGGTGTGTTCGCCTTAGTGTGAAGGTTTGCGGGCGCGGATCAATACGTTCTGCCCCGTGTTAGGTCGTGTTTTCTGCATACGATGTTCGTGCAGCTCTTTGCGGTAGCTCCACATCAGCAGTCCCAATTGGCTAAACCAAGAGGTTGCTGCGGGATGCTGAAGTGTGTGGCTGACACGATAAACACCGGAGCATCCCGCGGTGTAACTCTGTGCTTCAGTGACTTCGAATCCGGCGCGCTGTGTGAGTCGCCGCAAAGATTCGACCGAGAATAGATGCAAATGCCGAGGTGCTTCCCAGCCACGCCAGTGACGGCCGAATTCGGCGGCGGCGATGCTGTTTACGTTGGGCGTGGTCATCACCAGAAGGCCGCCGGGTTTCAAAATGCGCAGGCATTCGCGCAACGTTGCCTCGGGGGTATAGAGGTGTTCGATGGTTTGACTCATCGTGATGACATCAAATCTGTTCGCCGGGAGTGCGCATTGCGACAAGTCGCCAACATGGGTCTTGATGCCATAACGCGCTGTCACTTTTTGGGTCGCTTGCTCATCGAAGTCGGAACCTTCGACCACCCAGCCCCGCTTTTGCATGCGATTCAAGAAACGTCCGCCACCGCAGCCGACATCCAGCAAAGTGCCGATCGGCTCATGCGCGAGAGTCATGAAGCGCAGATAGTCGGCTTCCTGTTTTAGGCCATTGGATACCCATAGCGGCCATTGAGCGAGCCGAATGAAACGATGCGCCAAACTGAGCATTGCCTTTGCGAAACGGTTCTCGATTCTGCGCGTGTGTGTGTGGTAGGTCGCATAGGCCTTCCACATCTCTTCCGGGCGCGGTGCCGGGTCAAGCCAATACACGCCGCATGCCGGATCGGTACAACGTTTAAAAGACCAAGTACCCTGTAGATTGCCATCGGGGTCGGAAACACTGCCTTGCGCCAATTCTCCTGACGACCCGCATAGGTCGCATGAAGGGCGCGGTTCGCTTGTTATACTATCCATATTTAATTGGTCGGATGGGCAACAGGCGCATTCTATAACGCCGACTCGTCAATACAGGAGCCGCATGAAGATAATTCATACCGTTGGGTCGTGGCTTAGCACCAGATAGCATGAGAGCCCCTCAACGCATTTTGGTGGTCGCCACGCTCCGTATCGGGGATGTGTTGCTGACCACGCCACTGATCCGCTCACTCCGCCGCGCGTGGCCGCAGGCAAGCATCGCCGCGTTGGTGTTTGCGGGTACCGAGGGTATTCTGCAAAACAATCCAGATATCGATGACATCATCACGGTCAGCCGCCGCCAGACTTTTTTTGAGAGTCTGCATTTGTTATGGCGATTGTGGCGAAGCTACGATCTGTCTATATCCACCATGACGAATGATCGGGCTACCCTGTACGCACGTATCGGAGGAAAACATGCCGTTGGCGCCATTGATGCCGGAGCGAAACATCAATGGAAAAGAAGGTTGCTTTCGCAGTATTCCGAGACAGAGATAGTGAATACCCATACGGTGTTGAATTACTTGAGACTTGCCGATCTATTGGGTATCCCGCGTTGCCAAGAAGTGGTCGTAGGCTGGCAAGCGGCGAATGTTGCATCAGTACATGCCGCTATTCCCTTTGACTTGGAAGCACAACCCTATGTCGTACTCCATGCCTATCCTATGTATGTCTACAAAGCGTGGCGACAAGAGGCGTGGATCGAACTGGCAGGGTGGCTCCAGCGGCAGGGAATGCGCATCGTGTTGACTGGCGGAAATGATGAAGCAGAAAAGGCGAGCGTGAAAGCCCTGCAACAGTTGATGCCTGCGGGTACGGTCAATGTCGCGGGTAAACTGGGTTTTTCGGAGGTGGCCTATCTGCTGAGCAAGGCACGCGCTTTCGTGGGGCCGGATACCGTGGTGACCCATTTGGCGGCAGCAGTCGGCACGCCGACGGTTGCTTTATTCGGCCCATCGAACCCGGTGAAATGGGGGCCGTGGCCGAATGCTTATTGCAAAAATGAAGATCCCTATCGCATGGTAGGTACGCAACGGGTTCACAACGTGGTGCTGTTGCAGGGAAGCGGCGACTGCGTTCCCTGCATGGAAGAAGGCTGCGACAGACACATCAATAGTCTGAGCAGATGCTTGCAAGAATTGCCAGCGACAAGGGTGGTCGTAGCGCTCAAGGAGTTGGGTGTGATGGCAGAGAGGGAATGAGATGCAAGTGTTTTCAGAGGTGTCATGAACGAATTTGAGCGTAACTATTTGCGTAGCCTAGAGACGATAGTCAGCATTCTGTTGTTGAGCTTTCCGGTGCTGATGTTGACCGTTCTGGGTGGTATGAACGCGGTGCTCTTTGCTTCTGTGCTACTGGCGTTGCTGGTTTGGCTACGCCCGCCCGCGATGATCGGCACGACAGACTGGAAAAGCGAATGGACACTTTATGTGGTTGCCATGTTCGCGATGACGGCAGCCATTCTCATTAGCCAAACCTTCCATCAAAGTTTCAGTGCGCGTCACTACGACGGCCCCGCCCGTTACTGGCTTGCGATACCCATATTTCTGCTGTTGCGTCGGCTCAATTTACGTGCCTTCTCGACCTTGCAATTCGCTTTTCCGATTGCCGCCATTGTCGGCTGGGCTTTGGCCAAAGATATGGGTTATGGCGTAACCCTGCCCATGATGGACAAGATTCGCTATGGTGACTCCATGTTGTTGTTGGGATCCTTATCTTTGTTTTCTCTCGATTGGCTGGGCAAGGATGCCCCGTACTTGCGAACCTTGAAGTGGGCAGGCTTTGCGCTTGGCCTGTTCGCGACATTTCAATCCGGCACCCGTGGCGCCCTTTTGGCGATACCGGTTTTTGTGGCGATATATCTCTACGCCAGGGGGATACGCCTGTCGGTCAAGTCGACGTTGGCGAGTCTTGTGCTGGGAGTGTTAGTGATTGGGTTGGCTTATCTTTCCAGTTCCACGATCCAACATAGATTGCACGAGATGGCGATGGACGTGACTGTCTATAATCAGGGAAATCGCGACACTTCGACGGGCATACGCTGGCAACTTTATCAGGCCGCAGCGTCAATCATTATCGAACACCCCGTCTTCGGTGTAGGACCGGGCGGATTTGCGCTGCAAATGGCTCCGATGGCTGACGCCGGCAAGATCACGCCAATGGCTGCCGAACTTGGGCGCGGAGAAGTACATAACGACATTTTGAAGAAGACCGCCGATCTTGGCATATTCGGATTGGCCGCCATCTTCGCTGTTTACCTTGTCCCGTTTTGCTTGTTTGGAAAAGCGAGCAAGTCGAAATCGAGGCAAATCCAGCGAGCAGGTATTCTGGGTATGGTGTTCGTCAGTGGTTTTATGGTCTTTGGCCTGACCGCCGAAGTTCTTAATCTCACCATGACCATCGCGTTCTACAGTTTTACGGTGGCTGTATTGCTGGCCTATTGCTACAACATTCATCATGCCGAACAAGGCGCTACTTAAATTCAAATAAGGATCACACCATGTTCAGCGTCGTCATTCCCAGTTGGAACAATCTCGCATATTTGAAATTGTGCATCGAGAGCATCCAGAAGCATTCGCAGTTCGAGCACGAGATCATCGTGCACCTGAATGACGGATCCGATGGCTCATTGGAGTGGGTCAAATCAAAAGGTATCCGCTACACGCATACGGATAAGAACGTCGGTGTCTGTCTGTCGGTTAACCACCTGATGGCGAAAGCCAAGCATGATTGGGTGCTTTTCATGAATGACGACATGGTGGCCGCGCCGGGGTGGGACGCGGCTTTCGTTGAGGCAATTAATTCTGTCGGTACCGATCTGGCATTGTTCTTCGGCACCTTGATCCAGCCTGAAACGAACAATCATCCCAATATCATCAAGCAAGATTTTGGCCGATCACCGGAAGCCTTCGACGAAGGCCGCTTCTTGCAGGACTATAAGCAAGATACGCGCGGAGATTTTGAAGGCGGATCATTGCAACCCACCCTGGTGCATAAGAAGTGGTGGGCCTTGCTGGGAGGGTACAGTGTTGAATTCTCGCCCGGTATGAGTAGCGACGATGACCTGATGATGAAGTTCTGGGTGGCTGGATGCCGCAACTTTCGTATTGTGGGAGCGAGTCGTTTCTACCATTTCGGCATGGCGAGTACGGGACGTATCACGCACAACCAGGGTGGCCGCATGTTCGTGATGAAGTGGGGCATCACCCATCTGGAGTTCTATCGGAATGTTCTGCCGACACTGCGCAATCCAGATAAGGGAAACACGCAGGACAATCCATACAACTGTATGAAGCCGACGCTGCTCGGCAGGCTGCGACGCTTGGGCTACACCCTGCGTTATGGCTATCCTCTGGAAGGTATCGCGGCTTGGGATCCTGTTCCGGGTCGTGGCAAGTGGGATGAGGGAAATTAATGTGTCGGTTTTGTGGGCGTGGTTGCCGAGATTGCTTTGAATATCTCCTGTCCCATCAATAGATAGCCAGTGGTCGAGTAATGTGTGTTGTTTGCTGGGTAAAGGTCCACGGTCTTAGCCTGTAAAGCATCCTGATTCACCTGCAGCAGATTGGGCATATGCAAACGTTGAGCTGCCTGATTCCAGAATCCTTTGTGCGGATATAGATAAGTTGTCGACTTGTTAGGCACGACGACCCAGATCGTTGTGAAATCGTGCAAACGAGCGCGATGGGCTTCGATCAGTTCAAACGCTCTCATGTTCACCTCATCGGGTTCGTCTTCGGCAAGGAACAAAGAGTCGTTACAACGCGCGTGGCTGAAATATTCACAGCCATTTTCCACGCGAGCAACTTTCACATTGTTCGGTAACGACCATAGTTTGAAATCACTGGCTCGGCTTAGGCGTTCATATTCAAAGATGTTGAACTGGGTTCTGATGCCGGTGGAAAGTTTTCCTGCGTAGTTCCCTTGTTCGGGGTCGAATGACACAATAGGAGGATAGCGCGGAGCATCGACGTTCGCGTGGGGGTGATACTGGGTCTGTTTGCAATCAGCCGAGCGTTGAAGTGTGCCAATCAGGTTGCGCTCAACGATCTCGACGATAACAAATTTGCCTTTGAATCCTTGTCTCTTTGCCCAGTCGGGAAAATCACCGCATACGCCCTGCATGCTATTCCAGGATTCTGTTCGCACTTTCAAGTTGTGTCGCGTCAGTACGCTTTGCCATACGAGACTGGCTGAAAAACTGTCTCCGATCACTAGCGCATCGGCTTCGTTCATTGAAGATTGTTGCATCCACTGGATATCCAGCCGAACATCGATTCCGGCAATAAACTCATTCTGGTCAATTCACCTTCAAAAGTTGCGAGCGGCAAGAAATAGAATCCAACAGCACCGTAAGCTAGCACTGAAACAAAAACGATGATCGAAAATGATTTTGCGTGGCGCATATCAGAACTGAAAATAAAGGAAAGGACTGTAGCTGCCGAACTGGTCGATCGCCACGTAGCACAAGCCAAACACGATAGCCGCTTGTAGCCAGACCCAGAGTATGTTGCCACCAATGAAGCGGATACGTGTCGAATTTGGTAACAGCCATATCCACAATAGACCCGGTACAAGCAACAGCATCAAACTGCGCCCCGACATATCCGCCTGTAGCAACAGATTGCCGTGAGCAACCATATCGAAAGTGATAGGGCGGAACTCGATACCGAACATGGCTTTCCATATCACCAGCGTCTGCGCCATATTTTCTGCGCGGAAGACGACCCATGCGGTAACCACTGCGATGAAGGTAAGTACACCGCCCAAGAGTCCGTCCACCCGATTTGGCAACCAGCGCAGATATCTTTCCGACACCAACTCGCGCCACAGATGATTAACGATGAGATAAGCGCCGTGCAACGCACCCCATACCACAAAGGTCCACCCCGCACCGTGCCACAACCCGCCAAGCAGCATCGTGACGAACAGGTTGCCGTAACGACGCAACTTGCCGTGACGGTTCCCGCCGAGAGGGATGTAAAGATAATCGCGCAAGAAGGCCGATAGCGTCATGTGCCAGCGTCGCCAGAACTCGATGATGCTGGTGGACTTGTAGGGCGAGTTGAAATTGATCGGCAAGCGGATGTTGAACATCAGCGCGATGCCCAGTGCCATGTCGGTATAGCCGGAGAAGTCGAAATAAATCTGCAATGTGTAGGCCAATGCGCCCGACCATGCCTCATATATGGTTGGCAGCATGCCGACAGCCATGCCGTGATTCACGCTGTCAAAGATCGCTGTGGCATAAGGGGCAAGCGAATCCGCCCACAACACTTTCTTGCACAAGCCCAAGGTGAACAATAACAGCCCGGTAGCGATATTGTCCCAATTGATGCGATAGGTGGAAGCATGGGCGAACTGCGGCATCATGTCTTTGTGATGGAGCACGGGGCCGGCGATCAGATGCGGGAAATAGGTGACGAACAACACGTAATGTATGAAGTTGTATTCCTTCACTTTGCCTTGATAGGTATCCACCAGGAAGGCGATCTGTGTGAAGGTGAAGAACGAGATGCCGAGCGGCAGAATGATGTCGCCCAAAGAGAGGCTGGAACCGGTCAGCGCGCTCGCACTCGAGAGAAAGAAGTTCGCGTACTTGTAATAACCCAGCAAGATCAGATTCGCTGTGATGGCAAAGATCAGTAAATGTCTTTTGCGGGCAGTGGCATGTTGCACGCCAGACTTGGCGATCCACATGCCGAATGCGTAGTTGCATACGATAGAGCCAAGCAACAAACCGACATATGCCGGGTTCCAGTAGCCATAGAAGAACAGAGACGAGATGGCCAGCCAAGCCGCCGCATAGGCATGGTGCAAGCGCGCCAACTGGAAGAAGCCCAGTAGCACGACAGGAAGAAACAAGAAGATGAAAGCGTAGGAATTGAACAGCATCGGGATATCATCAAAGTCTGATACGCTATTCTACAAGACAAGCAATCGGGGTAACGTATGGCAATCTATGCTGTTGGCGACATTCAAGGGTGTCACAACGAGTTCCGGCAACTACTGGAGGATATCCGGTTCGACCCGGCACAAGACAAACTGTGGCTGGTAGGCGATTTGGTCAATCGCGGACCGGGATCGCTGGACGTGTTGCGTCTGGTGAAATCGCTGGGCGAAAGTGCGATTACCGTGCTGGGCAATCATGATCTGCATCTACTGGCCGTGGCAGAGGGCGTGGCCGAACTGCATCGTAGCGATACCTTGGATGCTGTGCTGAATGCGCCGGATCGCGATGAGTTGCTCGCTTGGCTGCGTCAGCAACGCCTCCTATATGCAGAGGCCGGATATGTGCTGGTCCATGCAGGACTGTTGCCACAATGGAGCGTCAAGCAAGCAGCCAGCCTCGCAAGTGAAGTGGAAAATGCTTTACGTGATGAGCACTACGCCGAATTTTTCACGCACATGTACGGCAACACTCCGCATAGCTGGGACGACGATCTCACGGGCTATAAACGACTGCGTATCATTACCAACGCCTTTACTCGTATGCGCATCTGCACGCCTCAAGGCGAGATGGAGTTCAGATTCAAGGGCGAGCTTGAAAAGATCGTTGCCGGATATCTGCCATGGTTCGAGGTGCCGAACCGCATGAGTCAAGAGGCCACCGTGATTTTTGGACACTGGTCAGCGTTGGGGTTGAAAGTCACACCCAATGTAATTGCGCTGGATACCGGTTGCATATGGGGCGGTGCGCTGACGGCGATTCGCCTTGAGGATAGGCGGATATTTCAAGTGAAGTGTTGAGCGGAGAGTAGGCTGAATCAATCCGGGTTCTTGTTGCGCTTATCTGTTCAAACCAAACTTGGCGAATGTTCCGGTTGTTTTGCCTGTTCCGCCAATCGAACGCAGTTGCGTCCGGCATCCTTCGCCGCATACAGCGCCATGTCCACTTGGTGCAACATCGCATCCAGCGTCTGGGGAGAGGCGGAATGATGGACGCCGATGCTGGTCGTGAACGAAAAGCTATGCACGCCCGTTTCGATATGCAACGTCTGGACCGTTTCGCGAATGCGCTCTGCTATGGCAAGCAGATCCTGTTCACTGCATTCCGGCAACAGTATCAGAAATTCTTCGCCGCCCCAGCGACCGGCGTGGTCGTAACTGCGCTTCATGGAATGCAACATATTGGCGGTGGCGCACAATGCCAAGTCACCCGCCGCATGGCCATGTGTGTCGTTGATTTGCTTGAAGTGATCGAGATCGAGCAACAACAATCCCAATGAACCACCTTGACGAGCCTGACGTGCAATCTCTTCCTCGAACCGGCACAGCATGCCGCGCCGATTGAGCAAACCGGTCAGAGGATCGATCTCGGTCAGGCGGTGCAGGTCTTCTGTGCGCTCTTTGACCTTGCGCTCCAATTTATCATTGGTTTGATGCACGAATTCCACCATCTGCCAGAACGAACGCGACAGCGCGGCGATCTCACCCGTTCCAACGATTTGACGTTCGGTTTCAAAGTTGCCACGCTGGATTTCGTCGGATGCGATCTTGATCTTGTAAATGGGTTTCAGTATCCAGCGATGCAGCAAAATGCCCAACAACAGCATGACGAGCAAGAACAGCGTGGTAAAGAACAGGGAAATCCAGCCAAATCCATGCAGCAATTTAAGCTTGTTTGAATCCATCAATGTCAGGTCGAACCAGTCGATCTCCGGCAGATAAGCGATCCCCAGCCAATATTTTTCACCTTTGAAGGTGACTTCCAACAAGGCGTTTTGTTCCTGGCGGGTTGCGAGCTGTTGCATCGCGAGGCGCAAATTTTCCACGTCTTCTTTGTTCTCAAACAAAACATCCGCCTTGATACGCATGCGGACATCTTTAGTGATACTGGCGTAATCGATCAGGTTGGGGTCGGGAGACAACTGGATGGCCATGCTGCGGTCAATGAAGAAGTTGTAGATGCCGGGCTGCACAATGCCCACGCTTTCCTTCAGGAATTCGGTGAGATCGAGGCCGGTGCCGATCACTCCGAGCACTTCGTCGCCGCGTTTGAGGAGCACATTGATCCAGATTTTGGTGACGCCCAAGTGCACATCGGGATCGAGATTCACCTGATAATTTTTATTCTCCTTCAGCGTGGCGTAGAACCACTTGTCATTGGGATTGTTCGGCGAGAGCTTATAGCGCAGCTCCTTGCCCGTATAGCGACCTGCCGTGTCGTTGAAGTAGTAATTACCGGAGCCGGTGAATGCGGCAAAGTAGCTGTGATCGCGGAAGTTGTAGCGATAATCCTCCATCACCTCAAGCGCACGCTGTCGGATCTTGACATCGCCCTCATGCAAAGCCATTTCGACTATAGCCGGATCGCTTGCCATCTTGCGGGCGAGATCGATCTCGCGAATCAGCGGCATCAGTGTGCGGTGTTTATCGAACAGGACTTGCCGCTGGGAGAAGTTCTTCCCCCACTCACGATTGATCTCGTGCACTGCGTCTTGAATGACATACCAGGTAAGTGCGGCGAATCCGAGAAAGATCGCCGATATCACCAGCAAAAATTTTGTCCCGAGTCTCATCACGTTCCCCCGCCATGAATACCATAACAGAAATAGTAGCGGACATGCCTACAGCAACCAACCCCACCCCAGAATTTGTTGCACCAATATCAAAGCAAAACTATGACGAGAATACCAAATGTCTAAGCCGCCAGTTTCACCGGAGTATCGGTGGGCGATTAATACTATCTATTCGTGCGCGCCGTCATAATAATCAAAAAAATAGTGCGGGTAGCTCAATTCAACGACCTACTGAGGGGGAACTAATTGTCGATCCTTAAATTAAAGGCGGGCGCATCGCGCCCGCTGTGTTGTGAAGATTATTTGTAATCTGCTTGATGATCGAATACGTGCATGATCATTTGCAGGTGAGGCGCGGTGGATTTTTTGAATGCTGCCGGAAATTTATCAGCAACCGGCGTCACCGCACCGGCCACATCTGCAGTGACCGAGCCATCGTTGATTTCGATCCATTGCTTGTTGAATGCCTCTCCGTTCATTGCGGCAGCAAACAGGTTCGTGTGTTTTTTCCCGCGATATTTCGGATAAATCATGAGGCCATCATCAATTGGCTTGCCCCACAGATTGAAGGATTGTTTTGTTCCGGCCGGGAATGCATTGAAGGCAAT
>JARCRR010000064.1 GCA_029850565.1 Gallionella sp.
GCGCCACACCGCCCGCATGCACCACGCCATCCGGCAGCAGCCGCATCAGCGACAGGGCCGTCATCGACTTGCCGCAGCCGGATTCGCCAAGCAGCGCATAAGTCTCGCCCGCCGCGATCTCGAACGAGATATCGTCCACGATATGCGCACCGTTGCGCAGACGCGAGACAAGGTTGTTTACCTTCAGCAAACTCATGGAAGTTCTCATCGATCCAACGGACTCACCACACCCTTGCCGCCTTTGTTCAGCACATGGGTGTAGATCATCGTGGTGGAAACATCGGAATGGCCGAGCAGTTCCTGCACGGTGCGGATGTCGTAGCCGGATTGCAGCAGATGGGTGGCGAAAGAATGGCGCAAAGTATGCGGCGTGGCCGGCTTGGTCAACTCAGCATCGCGCACTGCCTGCTTCACCGCACGCTGCACGCCTTTCTCATCCACATGATGGCGGCGCGTCTTGCCGGAGCGAGGATCGACCGATAAGTTCTTTGAGGGAAACACATATTGCCAGCCCCACTCCCGCCCCGCATTCGGATATTTCTTGTCCAGCGCAAACGGCAGATACACTTCGCCATAACCCTGCGCCAGGTCCTCATCATGCAAAACCTTCACCTTCGCCAGATGCGCCTTGAGTGCGGCGACCACGGCCTCCGGCAACATCGTCACCCTGTCCTTGAATCCTTTGCCCTCGCGCACGATGATCTCGTGCCGCGCAAAATCCACATCCTTCACGCGCAGGCGTACCGCCTCCATCAGGCGCATCCCGCCGCCATACAGTAACGAAGCGATCAGCGCATGTGTGCCCGTCAGACGCGACAACACCGCCTGCACCTCGGCCACCGTCAACACCACAGGCAGCCGCTTGGGCGCTTTGGCCTGCGTCACGTTATCCAGCCACGGCAATTGGATATCCAGCACCTCACGGTAAAGAAACAACAAAGAACTTTTGGCCAGATTTTGCGTGGAGGCCGAAACCTTGCCTGCGACTGCAAGATGCGTCAGAAAAGCCTCGATGTCCTGCGCCCCCAGGTCTTTCGGGTGGGTCTTGTCGTGAAAGTAGATATAGCGTTTAATCCAGCCCAGATAAGCTTGCTCGGTGCGAATGCTGTAGTGCTTCACGCGCAATTTATCGCGGACTTGATCGAGCAATTTGGGAGGTTTGAGCGTGGTGCTTTTATCTGAAGAATTAGGGGTTGCCATAATTTCACCTCAAATAGAAACAATGCATTGCAGCACGGATGCCAGATTGTACACCTCGAAGGTGCCTTTTCCGGCGCTTTTTAGGGTGTCTACTTTACGTTAGAGCCAATCATGGAATTGAAATATCTATTGGTTTTTGGGTTGCTGCTGGGCCTTGTCACTTCGGCGATCGCCGCTGAACCAGATGCGCTTGCTCTTCTTAAAAGAGACCTCGGAGAAGCGATAGAGGTTCATTCAAAAAGTGAGATCAGGTACTGCCCCGATAACACTTGCGAAATATACAAAGCAACAAAAGCAAATCAAGATTTGGCTGCGTTCGTTTATCTGCATCTCTTTTATGAATCTGGTTATTATTATCTAAGCCATACTGTTGGTGACAAGAAGGCATTTCGTCAAAGTGCTATTGAGGAGCCAAAAGTCAGGGCCAAGGTAGCAAGCTGCTGTCCCAGCGCTGCAAAAGAGCCAAGCTGTGTTTTGAAGAATATGAAAAAGAAGCTGGGTATCAAAATATGCCAGGGAAGGTATGACGAAGGCCATTTCTGTTATGGGTGCAGCGAAAATGAAAACATCTGCAAAAAGCTCTAACCCTACGCTCAAGTTCGCTCCCTCCGGTCGCTGGGACGCGCCTTCGGCGCGCCCCTTAGCTGCACGTTAGCGAACATGAAACGCGTGCTCTTGCCATCGATCTGGTTATTGGTTGTTGCGCTACTTGCTGCAGGCCTCTCTTCAATCTCAGGTTTGAAGTTTTGGTGGGCATTCCTAATTGTTGCTGGGGCAATCTCGATCAATGGTTGGGTGGCTACGCTGGAAGACGATTTGCCCGGGGGCTTCAACAACCCCGATGGGACGAACACCCCAAGGTATGCGGTTATCACAGGCTGGGTCGTTCGTGGGCTTGGTGTCGTGCTTGCGATTTTGTGTATCATTGTTCTCGGCGTCTTCCTCTTTGGTTCTCGATGATGCACATGTCCGCTAACCCTACGCTCAAGTTCGCTCCCTTTGGTCGCTGGGACGCGCCTTCGGCGCGCCCCTTAGCTACACGTTAGAGGTCACATGAGAAAATTCCACGCAATTGTGTTGGCGCAAATATTTTTCTCGTCTTATGCCATTGCTGACACCAAACTTGAGTGCGTTGGTGAAAATGGCGAACAAAGGTTGTTACGGCAAGCACCAAGCGGCGCATCAAGAATCAGCCAACATATTCTTGAGGTAAAACATTCTAAGGGCGTAAAGCGTTTTACTGATAAACCGCCTCATGAAGAACTGAGTGGGGAGCACTGGGAATATTGCGGCTACAGCGAAAATGTAAAACTACATTTGATTCATCATCAAACTGAAGGCTCGTTTTCCGGATCAATTTTGTTCGAAGAAACGGGCAAAGTATTAAGCGCAGGACACACGGTTATAGTGTCACCCGATAAGCAGAAGTTTCTTGCTATTGTGCAAGAAGATGGCATGGATGGAGAAAACTGGTCTCTGTTTGAAATGTCTGGAAAGAAACTGTGGGGTGGTTACGCTGGTGTCTTAACGAGAATATCTGGTAACAACTACGACTCAGTTTACGCGCAGTTCGAGAATCCCTATTTCAATGCAGACCAAAAATTATCCGCCAAGGTTGTCTGTTCAAATCAATCGAATAAAGGCACAGTTTCACTTACCAAAATCGGTGATAAATGGAAATGGTTGCCGGAAATCAAGTGCTGACCTCTAACCCTGCGCTCAAGTTCGCTCCCTCCGGTCGCTGGGACGCGCCTTCGGCGCGCCCCTTAGCTGCACGTTAGCCACATTAAGGCATCTATGATCCGTTTCATCTTTATCATTTTTCTTTGCTGTGTCACTTCCAACTCGTTCTCTGACGAAGCAAGCAAGTTTGTCGGCATTTGGGCTGCTGGAGGCATTGAGAAGGAAGGGCCTGCAATATTTTTATTTCCAAATGGAAAGGCATATTTCCATGCAATGTGCGGAAAGGCTATTGGCTCATGGAAAACACTAGAATCACCTGAAAAGATTGAAATTAAGCTGCAAGAGGACGAAGTGGGACCGGTAGATACTTTAACGCTGCATATAGATGATAGAGGTTGGTTGGTCTTAGAAAAAACTATTTCAACCCCATCAAATTTACGCAAAACAATGGCATCTGAGTTATTGCGAGAGGCAGAGAAAACCAAACAGGAGCTGCCAAAAATTGAATAGTCATTTCAATGTTGCTAACCCGCCGTTCGAGTGGGACGGCGCAAAAGCGCGCCGCCCCTCAACTTTACGTTAGGTGAGACTATGGAACCACAGAGCAAAGGTGTGATTGCGTTATGTTGGCTAGCGTGACGATGCGCCCTACCTACTCTCCAAGAGTA
>JARCRR010000065.1 GCA_029850565.1 Gallionella sp.
GGGCAGCATCCCCGCCGTACACCGCGCCAAGGGCAGGGTGGCGACCATCGCCGTGAACTCCTTCGTGTTCAAGCAGCCCATCTTCGTGGGCGATGTGGTGAGTTTCTATACCCGCATCGTCAAGACCGGCACAACATCGATCACGGTGGATGTCGAAGTCTATGTGCAGCGCGACCCGGAGAATCCGACCAGCCACAAAGTGACCGAAGCGACACTGACCTATGTGGCCGTGGGCGAAGACCGCAAGCCGCGCCCGTTACCTATTGAAAAATAGTTTTTGAATCGTCATTCCGGCGTAGGCCGGAATCCAGTGGGTTTGTAATAAAGGCATTTTTTTAGTTTTGCATCGCTTCGCGGGATTTGTTTTTTTGACTGGATTCCGGCCTACGCCGGAATGACGGAAACAGGATGGAGGAAATTAGTGATGAGCAAGAACTTACAGATACGTAAAGTCGCCGTGCTGGGTGCCGGCGTGATGGGCGCGCAGATCGCCGCGCATCTGACCAACGCCAATGTCGAGACACTGTTATTCGAGCTGCCCGCCAAAGAGGGCGATCCCAACGGCAACGTGAACAAGGCGCTGGACGGCCTGAAGAAGCTCGATCCCGCACCGATCTCCAGCCCGTCCCGCATCACTTACATCCAGCCTGCCAATTACGAGCAGCATCTGGAGAAGCTGCGCGAGTGCGACCTCATCATCGAGGCCATCGCCGAGCGCATCGACTGGAAGTCCGACCTGTACCGCAAGGTCGCGCCGTTCGTGAATGCCAACGCCATCTTCGCCACCAACACTTCCGGCCTCTCCATCAACACCTTGGCCGAAGCCTTTCCCGAGAATCTGCGTCACCGTTTCTGCGGCATCCATTTCTTCAATCCGCCGCGCTACATGCACTTGGTCGAACTCATTCCGTGCAAGGGCACGGAGGCGGGGTTGCTCGACCAACTGGAGACCTTTCTGGTTTCGACATTGGGCAAGGGCGTGGTGCGCGCCAAGGACACCCCGAACTTCATCGCCAACCGCATCGGCGTGTTCTCCATGCTCGCCACCAAACACCATGCGGCGGCGTTCAACCTCGGCTTCGATATGGTGGATGCGCTGACCGGGCGCTATCTCGGCCGACCCAAGAGCGCCACCTTCCGCACACTGGATGTGGTTGGCCTCGACGTGTTCGCGCACGTGGTCAACACCATGCGCGAGAACCTCACCGAAGACCCGTGGCACAAGCACTTCGAACTGCCGAGCTGGTTCAATTACCTCGTCGACCAAGGTTCGCTCGGACAGAAGACCAAACGCGGCATCTACCAGAAGATAGGCAAAGAGATCCATGTGCTGGACCTGCACACGCGCGAATACCGCCTGTCCGATGCCAAGGTGGACGACGGCGTGAAAGAGATATTGCGCGAACGCGATTGGGCGAAGAAGCTCGCCGCGTTGCGCAACAGCCAGCATCCGCAGGCGCAGTTCCTGTGGTCCACCTTCCGCGATGTGTTCCACTATTGCGCGCTGCATCTGGATGTCATCGCCGACAACGCGCGCGATGTCGATCTCGCCGTGCGCTGGGGTTTCGGCTGGGACAGAGGGCCGTTCGAGATATGGCAGGCCGCAGGCTGGCAACAAGTGACGGGCTGGATCGCCGCCGACATCGCGGCGGGTAAGGCGATGGCGGATATGCCGCTGCCGGTATGGGTCGCCGATACCAGCCGTGCCGGTGTCCACACGCCGCAAGGCTCCTATTCGCCCATCACCAAGAGCAATCAAGCCCGCTCCAAATTATCCGTGTATCAGCGCCAGCTCTTTCCGGAGCACCTGCTCGGCGAAGTGCGCCACTACGGCGAGACCGTGTTCGAGACCGACGAAGTGCGTCTGTGGCACATGGGTGACGGCATCGCCATCCTCAGCTTCAAATCCAAGATGCACACCGTCAGCAACGAAGTGCTGGACGGCATCCTGCGCGCGGTGGACGAAGCCGAGACACATTTCACTGCGCTCATCCTGTGGCAAGTGGAGCCACCGTTCTCTGCGGGCGCGAACCTGCTGCAACTGATGCAGGGCGTGCAGGAGACACCCGATACGGGCATGTTCGGCAAGCTCAAGGGCGCGGTGAGCCGCGTCAAATACACCGCCGCGGGCGGCGGTGGCATGGGCGACCTGTTCAACGCCGCCACCGGCAACGTGCCCAAAGTGGAAGCCGTGGTCGCCAAGTTCCAGCAAGTCTCGATGCGTCTCAAGTACGCACAAGTGCCCACCATTGCCGCAGTGGACGGCCTGGCGCTCGGCGGCGGCTGCGAATTCTCCATCCATTGCACGCGCATCGTCGCCACACTGGAAAGCTACATCGGCCTGGTCGAAGTCGGCGTCGGCCTGTTGCCCGCAGGCGGCGGCTGCAAGGAGATGGCGCAGCGCGCGGCGCAGGAAGCGCAACGTTTCGCCAACGACAACCGCATCGACGTGTTCCCCTATCTGCGCCGTTACTTCCAGAACATCGCCATGGGCGAAGTGGCCAAGAGCGCCGAGATGGCGCGCGAGATGGGCTACCTGCGTCAGTCCGACCGCATCGTGCTCAACAAATTCGAATTGCTGCACATCGCCAAGGAAGAGGCCAAAGCACTCAACGCCACTGCCTACCGTCCGCCGCTGCACCAACGCCGGATAGCCGTGGCCGGTCGCACCGGCATCGCCACGCTCAAAGCCGCCATGCTCAACATGCGCGAAGGAAACTTCATCTCCGAGCACGACTACAACATTGGCTGCCGCGTCGCCGAGACCCTGTGTGGTGGTGATGTGGAAGCGGGCAGCCTGGTGGACGAGCAATGGCTGCTCGATCTGGAACGGCGCAACTTCATGGAGCTGCTGGCGACAGAGAAGACGCAGGCGCGGATTGAGCATATGTTGAAGAATGGGAAGCCTCTACGTAATTGAGATGATGATTGGAATAATTTGAATCAAGAAATTGATGTGTCGGATCGTTTGAGGGTGCCTGATGGTGTATGCGAGCCTGACCCTAGAACGCGAAATCTTGTCAGGCGGGATGAGAGAGCGGGAGATTATTTTTCACGTAATCTCGCTGATCAACACAGCGCTGTAGATCGTTTTAGACTGAACGAATCAGTTCCAAGTAGAGTTGCAATACATTTTGAAACGGCGAAGAACTTGTATCTATATGCATGGTTTGTGTTTCGCTTTTACCCTGTTTCAGAACAGCAAGCCTTGGCAAGCCTTGAATTTGCTCTTCGTGAAAGGTTTCCGGGTTTTGTGGAAGAACATTCAGGGAAGCGAGGGTTTGGTTTAAAGAAGTTACTGAATCATGCTATTGAAAACGGATATGTAAGAAATGAAATGTTTTCTACCCGTGAGCGTTGGGCTTGGAATCGTGCAGAAGGGCGATACATGTATGAATTGTCATTGAAGATGCATGCGCTTGGATTGGGGAAAATGGAGTGGAATGAATCTGAAATTACAGTCACTCAAGAAGATTTGGATTGTGATTGGTTGGGAATATTCAAAGAAAATATTCCAAAGATTCGGAATCAATACGCACATGGCAGTGGGGAATTAAGTCACACGGTACTTCATTCGTTTGAATTGGTGTCAGAGATAATTAACCAGCTATATCCTAAAGCTGAGTGAACTGTAGTGATTGATAAGGAGTGGATCATGAGCAAACAAGTCCAGGAAGCCTACATCGTTGCCGCCACACGCACGCCAGTCGGCAAAGCGCCGCGCGGCATGTTCCGCAACACGCGCCCCGATGATCTGCTGGCGCATGTGTTGAAGGCGGTGATGGCGCAGGCGCCGTCGCTCGATCCGGCGAGCATCGGCGATGTGATCGTTGGTTGCGCGATGCCGGAGGCGGAGCAGGGCATGAACGTGGCGCGTATCTCGCTGCTGCTGGCGGGCATTCCGAACACGGTGCCGGGCATGACCATCAATCGTTTCTGTTCTTCCGGTGTGCAGGCGGTGGCGCTGGCGGCGGATCGCATCCGGCTTGGCGAGGCGGAGGTGATGATCGCGGCGGGTGTGGAAAGCATGAGTATGGTGCCGATGATGGGCAACAAGATCGCGTTCAATCCCGCTGTCTTTGCGCAGAACGAGCATTACGGCATCGCTTACGGCATGGGGCTGACGGCGGAGAAGGTGGCGGAGCGCTGGAAGGTGACACGCGAGGCGCAGGATGCCTTCGCCTTGCAGAGCCACCAGCGCGCGATCGCGGCGATCAACAACGGAGAGTTCGCCGATGAGATCACGCCGTATCAGATCACCGATCATGTGGCGGATATGAACTCACGCGATGTGAAGATCAAGGCGCGTGAAGTGGCGCAGGATGAAGGCCCGCGCGCCGATACCAATCTGGAAGCATTGGGCAAACTCAAGACGGTGTTTGCGCAAAAGGGTTCGGTGACGGCGGGCAACAGCTCGCAGATGTCGGACGGTGCGGGCGCGGTGCTGCTGTGCAGCGAGGCGGCGCTGAAGCGCTACAACCTGACGCCCATCGGCAAGTTCTTGGGCTTCAGCGTGGCGGGCGTGCCGCCGGAGATCATGGGCATCGGGCCGAAGGAAGCCATCCCGCGTGTGTTGAAGCAGGTGGGATTGAGTTTGCAGGACATGGGCTGGATCGAGCTCAACGAAGCGTTCGCCGCGCAATCGCTGGCGGTGATCGGCGATGTGGGATTGAACCCCGAAATCGTCAATCCGCTGGGCGGTGCCATCGCCTTGGGGCATCCGCTCGGCGCGACCGGCGCGATCCGCACCGCGACGCTGCTGCACGGCCTGCGCCGCCGCAAACAGAAATACGGCATGGTGACGATGTGCATCGGCACGGGGATGGGCGCCGCAGGTGTGTTTGAGGCGCTGTAAGAAGGGCAATAATTCTTCATCCGTTCGTGGCGAGCCTGTCGAACCATGATCGGATCAAATCGGAAGTGCCGCTAATCGCCCTTCGACAAGCTCGGGGCGAACGGTTTTTGAGGAAGGAAGAAAATGAATAAATTACTCGTGTTGGCATGTGGTTTGTTTCTGAGCTTGAACGTTGCGGCGCGTGACGTGGCGGATGTTCGCGTACCCGAAACGGCTCAGGTGGGCGGGGCGACTCTGCAATTGAATGGTGCCGGTACGCGTACCAAGGTGATCATCGATGTGTATGTCGGCGCGCTGTATCTGGGCAAGACGACGAACAGTGCCGACGCGGTGTTTGCCGACGCAGGTGTCAAGCGTGTGGCTCTGCATATGTTGTACGGCATGAAATCCTCGAAGTTGTTGGATGCTTTCAAGACCGCCATCGACGCCAATCACAGCGCTGCCGAATTGACAGCACTGGATGCCGGGCTGAAAAAATTCTACGCGATCTTTGATGCGGTCTCGGGTGTGAGTCCCGGCGATACCATCTTCCTTGACTACATACCGGCGGTTGGAACCAGGGTGACGATCAATGGCAAGGAGCGCGGCGTGGTGGAAGGTGCAGAGGTGAACCGTGCACTGTTGAAGATATGGCTGGGCGCGAACCCGGTCGAGAATAGTTTGAAGAAAGACATGCTTGGCATCAAGTGAGAATCAAGTGCAGTTAGAGCAAGTCAATCCTGTCGAGATCGATCGGCAGGCACTGAAAGATAGGATCGACCTTGAAGGGGGGGCGTTCGCTGATGCCATCGCCACTATCCAAGGTCAGTTGTACTCGAATGCGACCCTTTCTCTGCATGCCACTCAGATCGACAAGATGCGAGCGGTCATCGCGGCGGTGGAAGAGGTGGTAGGCAAACCTGAGTCGAACGAAGCACTGGGGGTGTTCTACGGTTACGACTTCCACCTTAACGAGCAGGGCGTCCACCTCATCGAGATCAATACCAACGCGGGTGGGGCGTTCCTCAATGCGTTGCTGATAGCAAGCCAGCGTAACGATTCGGCGTCCGAAACGGACCTTGAGCGTGTCTTCATCGAGATGTTTCGCAATGAATGGCGGCGGGCGCGTGGCGATACACCACTTAAGACTATTGCCATCGTTGACGACAAACCCGAGTCGCAATTTCTCTATCCGGAATTCCTGTTGGCTAAACAGATGTTCGAACGTGCGGGTATCGCCGCGTATATCGTCGACCCCGCCTCACTTCACATATTGGAAGACGATCTGTACTGCGACGGACAGCGCATCGACCTGATCTACAACCGTCTGACCGATTTCGATCTGCACGAGCATCCGCATATCCGCACCGCATGGGAGATGAATCAAGTCGTTCTGACACCGAACCCTACCCACTACCAACGTTATGCTGACAAGCGCAAGCTGGCATTGCTTTCAGATGCCGATCTGTTGCGAACAGAGGGCATTTCGCAGTCCGGTATCGATGCCTTGCTGCGATGCGTTCCGCAAACAAGGGTCGTGTTTGCCGAAGAGTCGGAGCAGTGGTGGGCTGAACGCAAGCAGTGGTTCTTCAAACCGGTGAGCGGTTACGGCAGCAAGGGCGCATATCGCGGTGACAAGGTGACCAAGCGTGTGTTCGAAGAGATCATGCAGTCCGATTATGTGGCTCAACGTATGGCCGTGCCCGGGGAGTGTGCAGTACTCGTTGGAGGCGAAGCGCAATCGCTGAAATACGATGTGCGCTGCTACGTCTATGCGGGCCAAACCCAGCTCGTCGCGGCACGCCTATACCAAGGGCAGACCACTAACTTCCGCACGCCGGGCGGAGGTTTTGCACTTGTCCGTCAAATCGGCTGACCTGCCGAATATCTATATCTTTCCCCAAAAGTATATAGGCCTATATATAGGCCATTCGGCATGTTGACTTGGCTGCTCAAATCTTTAGGCAAGAATGATGTTTCGCAAAGTTTCAATGGCGTTCGGGCAATCCAAACGCATCTTGATCAGAAAGATCGGATAGAAGCTTATGTGAACGGCACGTCGAATCAGAAATCCGGCGTATTCATGAGGTGCAATTCTGACTGGAAATTGAGCCTGTGTCCCCACGGTATTGGAGAGAAGCTGAGCAGAGACACCGCTCTGCTCGACTCGATATGCTCAAGCTGCGATCATTTCCATGATGCAGTTTATCAAGTTGTACTGTTGAAGGATTTGGGGAAAAACCAAATAGCGAAAACTATATTGCAGACCGGGAAGATGTATGCGGAAGCCTCGGAAGAATTCCAAAAGAATCTGGCGGAATTACATAGTTCAAATCAGAGGTGATGCTCGTGTAGAGATCCCCTTCCTCTGCGCTAGCCGGATTCAATGATTGCCAATCACCAGCGGGATGCGTCGCCTGCCGAACTGCCCTGCGAACTTTTCGAAGTGCCCTGCCAGCTTTGTTCCGCAATGTGAACATTCTCCGTTTTCCGTGACCGCGTAATCGCGGATCAGATGCCAGTCGCGTACGATGAGCGGCTGCTGGCAGTTCGCACAATGTGTCGTCCCTCCGGACAGGTCATGCACATTGCCGGTATACACATGCAGCAGCCCGGCGGAATGGGCGATCTGCCGCGCTTCGGTCAATTTTGCGGAAGGCGTGGCGGGGATGTTGGTCATCTTGTAATCGGGATGGAACGCGGTGAAATGTAGCGGCACATCCGTCCCTAGTTCTCTGGCGATCCATTCGCTCATCTGACCGAGTTCGTGAGCGCTATCGTTGTATCCGGGAATCAACAGCGTGGTCAGCTCCACCCATACCGGCGTTTCCTGCCGCAGATATTTGAGTGTGTCCAATACGGGTTGCAGATGTGCTCCCGTCTGCTTGAAATAGAACTCGTCGGTGAACGCTTTCAGATCCACATTCGCCGCATCCATCTTGGCGTAGAAATCGCGGCGCGGCTGGTCGTGCATGTAGCCGGCAGTCACCGCCACGGTCTTTACGCCCACATCGTGACAGGCATCGGCCACATCCATCGCGTATTCGGCGAAGATCACCGGGTCGTTGTAGGTGAAGGCCACGCTTTTGCAACCGAGTTCGACGGCTGTGTTAGCGATGGCCTGCGGGCTGGCCTGATCGGCGAGTTTGTCGAAGCTGCGCGACTTGGAGATGTCCCAGTTCTGGCAGAATTTGCAGGCGAGGTTGCAGCCTGCTGTGCCGAACGACAGGATGCTGCTGCCGGGATAGAAGTGGTTGAGCGGCTTCTTCTCGATGGGGTCGACACAGAAGCCCGAACTTCGCCCGTAGGTGGTGAGTACCATCATGTCGCCGATCCGTCCGCGCACGAAGCACGCGCCGCGCTGGCCCTCGTTCAGCTTGCAGTCGCGCGGACAGAGATCGCACTGGATGCGACCATCTTCCAATCGGTGCCAATATTTGGCGGGATAGCGTTCTTCGATGCGTATCTCTTCGTCCATGTCATGCCCCTTCACGGAATTTCTGCACTGAGTAACGTGACAATCTGATGTCATCCGACCAGAAGCCGTCGGGCAAGCCAGCCTTGCTCTTCAGATGCGACATGAAAACGGCGGGTCGGGGCAGGTCTTCCCATACCTGTGGCAAGAAGGTCGCGCGGTGCATTCCCCACTCCAGGATGATGCCATCGACATTGGGGCGCAGTTGCGCCAGTGCGTCCTGTTCGTCAAAAAATTCCATGGGTACTGTTTCCGATAGCACAGAGACCTCCACCTCGATCTTGTCGAGTTCGCTCTCTGACAAAGGAGGAAAACGAGGGTCGCGGAACGCAGCGGCGATGGCATTGTGTCGCACGTCATCAATGAGCGGACGGCGCGCTTCCAGTGATCCGATGCAGCCGCGCAGACGGCCATGCTCTTTCAGCGTGATGAAGGTGGCACCGGTGCGGTTAAGCCAATCGGCTTGGACGGGTGCGGCAGAGGGCGCACCCAAGCGTTCCGCAATAGAAGAACGAGCCAGTTTCAACAGGATGTGCCCTTGTTCAGTGGTGAGCAT
The DNA here is from genome assembly GCA_029850565.1 of Gallionella sp. GTDB lineage: Bacteria > Pseudomonadota > Gammaproteobacteria > Burkholderiales > Gallionellaceae > Sideroxyarcus. Next base: position 8,866 of record JARCRR010000065.1, read on the forward strand.
GGGTCTCTCCTTGTGTGAAAACGAACGCTGCATAGCCCACCACGCGGTCACGCGATCCGGCGGTATCGCCGGAGTTGCGCAAGTCCAGGAGGTGCGGTGTCAGGTGATGTTTGCGGGCGGCGAGCAGAAGTCCGTTGATCGGTGTCGCACCGCAGGCTTCTTCGTGCGAAGGAAGTTGCTGCAGTTCGAGGATGATTTCGGTGGTCTGCCTGTCGATAGTACGTGCCGCGATGTAAGGAAGGTAATGCGAAAGGTCCGAACTGACGACGATCAGCGTCTCGTCACCTCCCCATACGTTTTCCAATACCTCCGCCACTTCGTCCGCAGAAGCCATGCCGACGACCAAAGGCAACAGGGTGAAGTCGCCTAATACGATCTGCAGGAAGGGGAGCTGAACCTCCAGCGAATGCTCTTGGGCATGTGCAGAACCGTCGATTACGACCTGGGGAAGTCGTGCCACCGCCTGCATCGCCTCTTTATCCAGGGTGATTCGTCCGAGTGGAGTGGCGAACGATTCCGTATCGGGTAACGCCAAGCCCCGTACTGCCACGCGGTGTGCCGGTCCAAGCAATATCACACGGCGTATACGATGGGCGACGTCTCTCAGTGCGGCATAAGCGTTAGCAGCAACCGCGCCGGAATATATGTAACCCGCATGTGGAACGATGACCGCCTTGGGGTTGGATTCACGTGTTCGTACCGAGCTTAGAAAGCCTAGCACTTCTCGTGCGAGCTGATCGGCGTCGGCAGGGTAGAACATTCCGGCGACGGCTGGGGGGCGGAATGTAGGCATAAGAACCTCCTCTCGTTGATATCCACAATATTGCGCTTTGATGGAAATAATCAAGTCGATATGAAAGAAATGTCAGGTATTTGTCCGTGGTCGTTATGTGATTAATATCACCGCATCCGAATAGGGCCGGGCTTGGTGTTCTCACGATTACCTGTCGTGGGATAGGGGCGGTGGTGGCAGCAGGCGCTGGGCAAGCCGCTTGAAACGAAAATGGCCTGCGATTAGGCAGGCCATTATTTTGTCAAACTTGCATCAAGCGATCTTACCCGAGCAGATGCTTTACCAATTCACGCTCAGCCAGCAGTTCGTTGTAACTGTCCATCATGTGCTTTCGTCCGAGTTCGTTGATTGGCAGACCTTGTACGATGGTGTAGTGACCATTGCGGCAGGTCACGGGAAGGCCGTAGATGACGCCTTCGGGAATGCCGTAACTACCATCGGATGGCACGCTCATGGTGACCCAATCGTTGTGGTGCGAGCGCAGTAACCAATCGTGCATGTGGGAGATGGCTGCGTTCGCCGCACTGGCGGCGCTACTCAGTCCGCGCGCCTCGATTACCGCTGCGCCACGTTTTTGCACGGTAGGGATAAAGAGGTTCTCGACCCAATCTTGGTCCTGCAGAACTTCCAATACCTTGCGACCGCGGATCTCGCAGTGTGAGAGGTCTGGATATTGTGTGCCCGAGTGATTGCCCCAGACGACCATTTTCTTGATGTCTTGTATGGGCTGGAAAAGTTTCAGTGCGACCTGCGCGATGGCGCGGTTGTGATCCAAGCGCATCATCCCGCTGAAGTTGCGCGGATCGAGGTCGGGCGCATTCTTCATGCAGATGAGCGCATTGGTGTTGGCCGGGTTGCCGACGACCAGCACTTTGACATGGCGTGCCGCGATCTCGTTCAGGATACGGCCTTGCTCGGAGAAGATCGCTCCATTCGCTTCTAATAGATCCTTACGTTCCATGCCCTTGCCGCGAGGGCGTGCGCCGACGAGTAACGCAACTTCGGTGTCGCGGAAGGCGACTCTCGGGTCATCGGTGACGATCACTTGTTGCAACATGGGGAACACACAATCTTCCAACTCCATCGCGACGCCGTGCAGCGCCTGTTGAGCGGCGGGGATATCCAGCAATTGCAAGATGATCGGCTGTTCTTTGCCTAGCATGTCGCCGTTGGCGATGCGGAACAACATGTTGTAACCGATCTGACCTGCTGCTCCGGTGATGGTGACGCGGATAGGTGCTTTCATGATGCCCTCTCTGTGGTTGACTGGAAACAGTATAGCGAGAAGTAGTATTGGAAATCGTATGGCTGATTATTAATTTTCACGCGCATCATAGTCCGATTGCTTTTCACTCGCCATGCGGAGGTGTAGGATTGCGCCATTCGATTTTATTGGCTGCGGAAGAAATGGCAATGAACAAAATACGTCCTAAGCATCTCGCGCTACATAAGATCAAACTCCCCCTTCCCGGTATCGTGTCCATCCTGCATCGCGCCAGCGGTGCCTTACTTTTTGTCGCGCTTCCTCTACTGCTTTTTGTTCTCGATCAGAGTCTGCGTTCCATCGAAACTTACACCAACCTTGCCGAGATGCTTGCGCATCCGATCTTGAAGTTGGCGTTACTCGGAACGATGTGGGCTTTCTTGCACCACTTCTGCGCGGGTTTGCGTTACCTGGCCATCGATCTGCATCTGCTGTCGAACATCTCTGCGGCACGTTCCAGTAGCAAATGGGTGATGGCGGTGAGTCTTTCGTTGACCATCATGTTTGGAGTCAGGTTATGGTGAATCGTATCGTGACCGGCGCGCACTACGGCTTGCGCGACTGGTTGGTGCAACGCGTCACCGCTGTCGTGATGGCGATCTACAGCGCGGTCGTCGTTGTGTTCTTGTTGTTGCAACCGGAGTTCGGTTATGACACCTGGGCTGGATTGTTCTCGGGCAACCCGATGCGTACCTTCTCGATGCTGTTCTTGCTGAGCTTGTTCTACCATGCTTGGATCGGTATGCGTGACATCGTGATGGACTACATCAAACCGGCGAGCATCCGCTTGACGATCCATGTGCTGGTGATCCTTGCGTTGGTGTTGTACGTGATCTGGTCAGTGCAGATCCTCTGGGGACTATAAAGAAATGGCGATAGCGAAAAGAACATTCGATGTGGTGGTGGTGGGCGCGGGTGGTGCCGGGATGCGGGCCGCGCTGACGCTCTCTGAAGCAGGACTCAAAGTCGCCGTATTATCCAAGGTCTTCCCGACTCGCTCGCATACAGTGGCAGCACAGGGAGGAATCGCTGCTTCTCTGGGTAACGTCAACGAAGACAACTGGCACTGGCACATGTACGACACCGTGAAGGGCTCGGACTATCTGGGTGACCAGGACGCCATCGAATACATGTGTCGCGCAGCGCCTGAAGTCGTCTACGAACTGGAGCATTTTGGCATGCCGTTCGACCGTCTCGACAGTGGCAAGATCTATCAGCGTCCATTCGGCGGCCATATGCAGGATTACGGCAAGAACCCGGTGCCACGCGCCTGTGCGGCGGCCGACCGCACCGGCCATGCCTTGTTGCACACTTTGTATCAGCAGAACGTAAAAGCCAACACCAATTTTTTCGTGGAATGGATGGCGCTCGATCTCATCCGCGACGAAGACGGCGATGTGTTGGGCGTAGTGGCTATGGAGATAGAGACTTCCGAGGTGATGATCCTGCAGGCGCGCGCCACTTTGTTCGCTACCGGTGGTGCAGGGCGCATCTTCTCCGCCAGCACCAATGCCTACATCAATACCGGCGACGGACTCGGCATGGCGGCACGCGCCGGTATTCCGCTGGAAGATATGGAGTTCTTTCAATTCCACCCCACCGGCGTATATGGAGCAGGTGTACTTATCACCGAAGGCGTGCGCGGCGAGGGGGGGTATCTGGTGAACAAGGACGGCGAGCGCTTCATGCCGCGTTACGCGCCGACCGCCAAAGACCTGGCCAGCCGCGATGTGGTGTCGCGTGCGATGGCCACCGAGATCAAGGAAGGCCGGGGCTGCGGGCCGCATGGCGATCATGTCTTGCTCAAACTCGATCACTTGGGGGAAGAGGTGATCCGTCACCGTCTGCCCGGTATCCGCGACATCGCGCTCAAGTTCGCCCATGTTGATCCATCGCAGGCCCCCATCCCCGTGGTGCCCACTGCGCATTACATGATGGGCGGCATTCCCACCAACTACCACGGCCAAGTCGTCGCGCCGCAAGGCACAGCACCGGATGTCGTGGTGCAAGGCTTCTATGCCGTGGGCGAATGTGCGTGTGTGTCGGTACATGGCGCGAACCGATTGGGCTGTAACTCTCTGCTCGACCTGATCGTGTTCGGCCGTGCGGCGGCACGACAGATCATCGAAGACCTGAAGACCAATCCGAACCATAAACCGCTTCCTGCCGATGCGACGGAGCGTCCATTGGCGCGGCTGGCGCGGCTGGAAGGGCAGAAGAATGGCGAGCGAGTCGCCGATGTGGGTGACGAGATGCGCAAGACGATGCAGTTGCATTGCGGCGTGTTCCGCTTCCCCGAGCTGATGGCTGAAGGCGTGCAGAAGATACGCGAAGTGGCAGAGCGGGTGCGTCACACCGAGATCAAAGACAAGAGCAAGGTGTTCAACACGGCACGCGTCGAAGCGTTGGAATTGGATAACTTGATCGAGGTTGCGCAAGCCACCATGACGGCAGCCGAAGCGCGTAAAGAGAGTCGCGGTGCTCATGCGCGGGAAGATTTCCCCGAGCGCGATGACAAGAGTTGGTTGAAACACTCGCTTTACTACAGCGAAGGTCATCGTCTCGATTACAAGCCGGTACGGCTGAAACCGCTGACAGTTGAATCGTTCCCGCTCAAAGCGCGCGTGTATTAGGAGCGATGAGATGAAATTCAAAATCTACCGCTACAATCCTGACATCGATACCGCGCCGTACATGCAGGATTTCGATCTGAACTTGGAGTCGGGTGATGCCATGTTGCTTGACGCCTTGATGATGTTGAGGAAACAGGATGACAGTCTGGGTTTCCGCAAATCATGTCGCGAGGGGGTGTGCGGTTCCGATGCGATGAACATCAATGGCCGTAACGGGTTGGCCTGCATCACTTCACTGTCTTCGTTGAAACAACCTGTCGAGATCCGTCCGCTGCCGGGATTGCCGGTGATTCGCGATCTGATCGTGGATATGACGCAGTTCTTCAAGCAGTACCACTCCATCAAACCTTATCTGGTGAACAACGATCCGCCGCCCGAGACAGAGCGTCTGCAATCGCCCAAAGATCGTTTGGAGTTGGACGGCCTGTATGAATGCATCCTGTGCGGGTGCTGTACGACTTCATGTCCTTCGTTCTGGTGGAATCCGGACAAGTTCGTCGGTCCTGCGGGTTTGTTGCAGGCCTACCGATTCATCGCCGATACACGCGACCAGGATACGGCGGCACGCCTGGATAATCTGGAAGACCCTTACCGCTTGTTCCGTTGCCATACCATCATGAATTGCGTGGACGTGTGTCCCAAAGAGTTGAATCCGACCGAGGCTATCGGCAAGATCAAAGACATGATGGTGAAGCGCGCAGTATGAGCAACGAGGATTCCATCCAATTGCAGCGTCTGCGCTGGCGTTGCCGACGCGGATTGCTGGAGTTGGATATCGTGCTGGGTCGTTTCGTCGAACACAGATATGCGACCTTGAATGAACAGCAGCGTGTGTCGTTCGACGAGTTGCTGGATCTGGGCGACAACGACTTATGGGATATGGTCACAGGTAACAAAGAACTGACACAGGCGCATCAGCGCGAGGTGTTGGATTGGTTGAAGCAAGCTTGATAGAGGTGAGGAAAAAATGGAAAGCAAACGCGTCGCAACACTGACTCTGGACGATGGTCGTAGCATCGAGTTTCCGATCTTGTCGGGAACGCTGGGCCCGGATGTGATCGACATTCGAGCGCTGAGTAAGTTGGGGATATTCACTTACGACCCCGCATTCTTCGCGACATCCAGTTGCACTTCCAACATCACTTTTATCGACGGCGATGCGGGCTTGCTCTACTACCGTGGCTATCCCATCGAGCAGTTGGCGCAAAAGTCCGATTTCCTCGAGGTCTGCTACTTGCTGCTGAACGGTGAGTTACCCACTGCGGAGCAAAAAGCCCAATTCGTCTCCAGCATCACGCATCACACCATGGTGCATGACCAGTTGGCGCGCTTCTTCAACGGCTTCCGCCGCGATGCGCACCCGATGGCGGTGATGGTGGGGGTGGTGGGCGCGCTGTCTGCTTTCTATCACGACTCGCTCGACATCAATAACCCGCAGCATCGCGAGATCTCAGCGCAACGCCTGCTGGCCAAAGTACCGACCATCGCGGCGATGACACACAAATACAGCGTAGGCGAGCCGTTCATGTACCCCAAGAACAAATTCGGTTTCGTCGAGAATCTGATGTACATGATGTTCGCCACACCGGCGGAAGATTATGTGCCCAACCCGGTGCTGGTGCGCGCTTTGGAGCGCATCCTCATCCTGCATGCCGACCACGAACAGAACGCATCCACTTCGACCGTGCGTTTGGCCGGTTCCAGCGGTGCCAATCCGTTCGCCTGTATCGCTTCCGGTATCGCCGCATTATGGGGGCCGGCGCACGGTGGAGCGAACGAGGCCGCCCTGAAGATGCTGGAAGAGATCGGGGACGTTTCGCGTGTCGCTGAATACGTGCAAGGGGTGAAAGACAAGAAGTACAAACTGATGGGTTTCGGCCACCGCGTCTACAAGAACATGGACCCGCGCGCCTCGGTGATGCGTGAGACCTGATATGAAGTGTTGAAAGAGTTGGGGCTGGAAAACGACCGCCTGTTCAAGCTGGCGATGGAATTGGAAAAGACCGCCTTGAGCGATCCCTATTTCATCGAGCGCAAACTCTACCCGAACGTGGATTTCTATTCCGGCACCGTGCTGCGCGCGCTGGGCATCCCGATCAATATGTTCACGGTGATCTTCGCCGTGGCGCGCACCATCGGCTGGGTGTCGCAGTGGAACGAGATGATCGCCGATGCCGAGCATAAGATCGGCCGTCCGCGCCAGTTGTATCGCGGCGCGGTTCGCCGCGACTATCTGCCGATGAGCAAACGCTGATCTGCCTGAGATGAACGCTCCCGAAAAGAACTATATGCAGGACATGCAGAACACTTCGTTGCTGAACGGTGGCAACAATGTGTTCGTCGAGAGCTTGTACGAAGATTACCTGCGGAGCCCGTCCAGCGTGCCCGCAGAGTGGCGCACTTACTTTGACTCCATGCAGGCTGCGCAAGCCCAACAGGATGTCGCGCATACGCCTATCCAGCGGGGCTTTGCCGTGTTGGCGCAGAGTCAGCCCGAGACGCCCCGGCATTCCGACGAGATGCGCAAACAGGCATCGGTGTTGCAACTGATCAACGCACATCGCTTTTTGGGGGTGCGTGTCGCCGACCTCGATCCGCTGAAACGCCACGACAAACCGGAGGTGGTTGAGCTGAATCCGGCCTACTACGGCCTGGGTGAGGCGGACATGGATGTCACTTTCAATACGGGTTCTTTGGTGGGCGGCACGCGCATGACTTTGCGCGAGATATTGCAGCGATTGCGGCGTATCTATTGCAGCAGCGTCGGTGCGGAATACATGTACATCAGCAACGTTGCGCAGAAACGCTGGATCCAGGCGCGCCTGGAAGGGGCGAGCGGCGAGCTGAACTACCCTGTTGAGACCAAGCGGCGCATCCTTGAGCGGCTGACCGCAGCAGAAGGTCTGGAGCGTTATCTGCACACCAAATATGTCGGGCAGAAGCGCTTCTCGCTGGAGGGGGGGGATACCTTGATCCCCTTGCTTGATCACCTTTTGAAACTGGCGGGTGAGCACGGCATCAAGGAATCGGTCATCGGCATGGCGCACCGGGGCAGATTGAACGTGTTGGTGAATACGCTGGGCAAGCTGCCTTCGATGTTGTTTGCCGAGTTCGAGGGCATACATCATAAGCATCTGGCTTCCGGCGATGTGAAGTATCACCAGGGTTTCTCGTCGGACATCGCCACCCCGGGTGGCCCCATGCACGTCACACTGGCGTTCAACCCGTCGCATCTGGAGATCGTCAATCCCGTGGTGGAAGGTTCGGTGCGCGCAAGACAGCATCATCGTGACGACCATGAGGGCGTTCTGGTTCTTCCCGTTTTGTTGCACGGCGATGCCGCCTTCGCCGGGCAAGGTGTGAATCAGGAAACTTTCAATCTGTCGCAAACGCGCGGCTATGGTACCGGCGGCACGGTGCATATCGTCATCAACAACCAGATCGGCTTCACCACCTCCGATGCGCGGGATGCCCGTTCATCCTTGTATTGCACGGACGTCGCCAAGATCGTCGAGGCACCGATCTTCCACGTGAATGCGGACGATCCCGAAGCGGTGTTGCATGTGACCGAGATCGCCCTGGATTTCCGTATGCAGTTCGGCAAGGACGTGGTGATCGATATGGTGTGTTTCCGCAAACTGGGGCACAACGAGCAGGATGAGCCGCTGGTGACGCAACCGTTCATGTATCGCTATATCAACCAGCACCCCGGCACACGCGCTTTGTATGCGCAACGTCTGGTCGAACAGGGGGCGCTAAAAGAGAATGAGCCGGACGAGATGGTGGCGGAATATCGCCGCGCGATGGATGAGGGGAGCAACCCGTTGCAGACCGTCCCCAATGAATACAAATACGGACACACCGAGAGTTGGGTCAGGTACAAGAACCCGGGCCGCTGGGATCAACCGACCGTTACAGCGATCCCGCGCGAGCGCCTGCAGCAACTGGCCGAACGGCTGGTGGCGATCCCTGAGGATTTCAAACTGCACTCACGCGTCGAGAAGATCGTCACTGACCGTATGGCGATGGGTAAAGGTGAGTTGCCTCTCGACTGGGGGATGGCAGAGAACCTCGCCTATGCCAGTCTGGTCACTGAAGGGTATCCGGTGCGCTTGTCCGGCGAGGATTGCGGGCGCGGCACGTTCTTCCATCGCCACGCCGTGTTGCACGATTTGAACCGCGAGCAATGGGACGAAGGCATCCACATTC